>JBCBCD010000308.1:0-7533 GCA_038530915.1 Bacteroidota bacterium | reverse complement strand
GACTGCAACTTGAATTAATTATTTAAATTTAAATAATTAATTCAAGTTGCAGTCTAATAAATCCACTCCATAAAGTTTACTACGAACTTCCAAGCTGAGTCTTGGTATTTGTATATAGACATACGGCCTGTATCATTACCCATTGATAGTACTACAATTGCTATCTTTTGATCTTTAGAAAACAAGGGTCTTGAGATTTCAATAGGAAAGAGCTTTAAACCATATTGGCTTTTTCTATTGTACTGCTCAACTAATGTAGCCAGATCTATTCCTTTTAGCATTGTTTCATTATTCTACTTCCTTTACTGCTCTAAATCCTAAATAATTGGCACTAAAGTTCTTTTTCCTTTCCCAAGTTTTTCCATCGTATACAATCATATATGCATTCTCCTCGTCTTCTTCTGTTTTTGTCCACCAGTAGATAACTTTTGAATGAGGGTTCCATAAAGGAGTTTCTTTGTCTGGACGTATTTCATATTCAGGTTGTCCATTTGCATTGAGTCTTCCCTGACAGTTTTCGCCATGTCTTTGCATGGACTTAGCTACTTCTTCAACAGTGGGAAGTCGCCAAATATTTTGTGGCTCATCGGCAATGCTTAGGCCATCCGCTGTTAAATGCTTGCAAATACTATCTGACTTATGCCAATTGGTGCCATCACTTGGCCATCCGGGGCCTTGTGGAGCCCATATCAAGGAAATGTCATTCTGTACTATTGTTCTACTTCCAAAGTTTCCATCGTTAATTCTCCCACTCACTCTTATGATGGGTTCAATACCGCATGCTATTAGTGTTAACAAAGGCAAGACTAGAATCAATCGATATTTCCATTTTTTAGGTGAGAAATCACTAAACCAAAACAGTACCCCAATAAGTAGAAAAGGAACCGAAACAATACTATTGTTCACATAAAAAGATAAGAAAATACCAATGATTAAAAATAGCAATGCACCAATCCTGTGTTGCCAAATGGAAACAAGCGTCAAAGTTATAGTGATGATCATTGGGCTCAAGTACTGAAAAAACATCAATAAGATATTTTTCTTAAAAGAGGGAGCATACCAACCTTCATGGAAGTTCTCAATAATCCCCCAGAAGGCCCAAAAACAGGCTGTCAATATGGAAATAGCAATGGAAATCCAACCGATTGTCACTTTTGGTTTCATTAGGTGCTTGCTTTTTTACCAAAAAAAAAAGTGGTTATTAAAATCAAATTAGATAAGTAAGCTTGATTTTTGCTAATAATTAAAGTCCCTTGTGTAGGGTGTAGGGTGTAGGGTGTAGGGTGTAGGGTGTAGAGGCCCTCTACACACTACACCCTACACCAAAACGCTTATATTGAAACAACCATTACAAAGGCCGTTATTATCGATTATAATTCTGAAAACCACTCAAGTTCGAATACAACAAATAGGCTTTTATCGTCTCGTTTTTCATAACAATCCGTTTTCCTACTTGGACTTATAAATCGGCTTACTAAATACCTGATCGTCTATTCGCACTACAAGTTGATAAACGCCAGCAGGTAAACCATAAAGATTCATACGATAAATCTGGGGTTCAAACTGTAGTAAGGTTTGTCCTAACTGCTGCCCCTTTGCATTGTACAATACTATGTCGGCTTTTTCGAAGTCCATATCCTCAGTCTGAATGATAACATAATCCGTAGTTGGATTAGGAAATACTTGTATTTCACCTTTTAATAAACCTTGGTCGACGTTCTGCTCAGGCAAGTTGTAAGGCAGGTCAAAAGACATTAAGTAGATATAGTGTCCCCCAAAGGAGGGCTGCACAGTACCTATGGTATCGAGCATGTCATTAATTTCTCCTTGTAGTATCCATCTATCCTCTGAGTCGGGCAATAGAAATATGAAGCCCCCTTGATCAAAATCTTCGTCGGCCAGAAAATTTCGCTCTGCCAAGAGAGAATCTGTGCTGCTATAAATGCTAGTAAATATTCGATGCTGTTTTCTACCAAAAGGAAAGTGTGTGTATCCTGGATAACTGATCCGCTCAGGTAAGTTTTGGTACCCGGCCAAAGCGTAAGTCCCGTCGGAATTAGCCACCACTGCTTCTGGTATGCGTTCATTTTCAATACTTCGAGCACGAATAGGGGTGCCCAGGGGATCTATTTTAGCGATAAAACCGGTCGATGTACATTCGGCAGTTCTGTGTTCTAAGGAGCTATTCCCTAGCTTTAAGTTTCCGCGAAATCTACCTACCAACAAAACATTTCCTTGAGCAGTAAAATTTAGGTCAGTGGCATACCAAGCATCATCTCCAGACCACTCCTGCTCTAAGAGAACTGTTCCGGTAGAGCTTAATTTGACCATACGGCCATAAATCGTTCCAAAGCGACAAGGGGCACTATAATTGTGGCCCATGTTGTTGAGAAACAACCAAATATTCCCACTTGGATCAATATTGACTGCATGGACTGGCCCCCATGAAGGCCAATCAATCCCAGGCTCCAGGGTTATAGCCCATTGAAGTTCTCCTGACGGAGACCAGCGAGCAACAAAATAAGCAGGGCTAATTCCAGAAGCTAAGGATACACCATCAATAGAGGCTCGGTTTCGATAGTTTCCGATGGCCCAAAGAAAACCCAAAGAATCAGTTCGTAAACGAAAAATTTCTCCCCCCCCTAGTGAGAGGGTTTTGACCCATTCTTCCCCACCATTGGCGTCAATTTTAGCCAAATAGTTATCACCAGCTCCGGCTAAAACAGCTGTCTCCCCGATCTGAGAGGATCGGAAGTAGCGTCCTCCGGCATAAACACCTCCTTCCAGAGCTTCAGAGATTAGTGGTGCATCTGAAGCCACAAAAGACCCAGGCAATGGCAGCATCCATTCTGCATATCCCTCTCTATCCATTCGAGCAACATAACCATCTGCAAAGAGATCCTGAGTAAGCAAAGGCTGCATTCCTTTGTTAAACATAAGCTGACCAACACTGAGATTGGTAGATCCTGAAGAATATAGGCTTCCATCTGTCCCACGAACCAACCCTAAACTATAAACCCAAGTTCCGAAGGAAGAGGGTAAAATGGCTGGGCTTATGTTTTGCTGCCAGTGTACAGGAAGATCTGTTGTGGGTATATTTACTTCTTCTTTGGGATCAAGTTCATAGATTTGATATCCCTGATCTACATTACCTCCAATCAGGTATAACATGCCATCAACTTCTCCTAATATTGGCCCTCTTGACCATGCGCGATAAGGGGCAATATCGGCCAATTGGGCCTGACTTTGATCAGGAAAAAGTATCCAAGGTTCCATCCCGTTTTCGGCAGTGAAAGCTTCAATCACCAAACTTCCATCCTTTAAGCTCAAAGAGTTGGGAAGGAAAAGTGCCCCCAGACTATTCGACGGACCAGCATGGATGTCGTAAAAGGTGAGCTTGTCAGAAAAAAGGACAGGTTCCAAGCCATCCAAATCAGAATGTAAATGAAGCATATAAATGCTATCATTGACTGGGTAGCCGAAGTTAACTCTATCATTAGGCCCTAAACTTTGTGATCTCAAAATAGTACCCTCAGGGGTCCCATCGCTTTCCCAGTGTTGTTGGGGTTCTGTAAGTTTGGTGTAGGCCATAAAATGAATTTTTCCGCCATTTTGATGCAAATAGCGGGGATAAGATCCAGGTGCGAAATTCCCGCTTGCTTCAGTAGCAATGTCTTTTAACAGAAACGTTCCTTTTGTTGTACCATCGGTGCACCAAAGTTCTGATCCATAGGTTTCTGTGGCAGCAGGAAACAAATAAAGACTATCGTTTAAACTTGCTCCAAACCATTCGCCCAAAAAGCTAATGCGTGTATCCCAATCTTGAAACTCATAATAATATTCTGGTCCAGGACTTCCCCAATCATAACGCACTAAGCGAGTACCTTCTCGCCAGAGCAATCGTTCACCCAATTCAATAAAGTTATAGACATTGCGCTCGGCTTGCCAAAACAATTGGAGTCCTTCTTCAGGATCTGCCCAATAAATTTGATTGCTATTTGTGCCTCCTGTTACACTCCAAAAATATCCACCTTGCCAAATGATTCCACGATCTTCATTAGCAGGTGCAGGAGCTGCTCCCAAGTTTTGAACATCCAAGGTGTTCAGGTCTACCATAAGGACAGAAATATCAAAGTGTAGGAATAAATTATCATCTGAATGATCAAGCAAGCTGGCATTATTCACTGTAGTGGATTGTAAAAGCATTGGAGCTTGTTCAAGTTCACCTGACCAAAACCAAAGGCTTACTTCACCAGCACTAAATCGACTATTTCGATCCTTTTCCAACCAGAATACACCTTTGGGAGTAAGTTGAAAGTCGACCAGAAAGGTGGAATCAGAACTTCTTCTAAGGAACTGTTTCGTTTGGGTGTCAAATTGCCAGAGTTGATCCGTATTTTCATCGGGCCGTCCATTGGAGAAGAATAAATATTGTCTAAAGACGCCCAATTCATTAGGTTCATTGGCCTCAAATGGTAAAGAGTAGGCAGTCTGGGCTGAAAGCAGCTTAGCCATCAGCACGAAAATGAGGATGAGTAAAAGTTGATTCTTCATATAGTCGAGTTCAAGAAGGGATCCGTAATACTTTGCTAAGTAAGTTAATAGATTTTTCTCTCCGCTGCACGTAAAAAAAATCTATTAAACACACTTTGCCATGTCGGCGATACGGCAAAGTGTGTTTAATATTTTTGTTGACAAGATCCCAAAACTAATCATCATTCCATTGGCTGTTGCTGTGTTACACAATGAGTCATTCCACCATTGACGTATACATTTCTAAAATCGACACCTACCACTTTTCTATTGGGATATAAGGTTTGTAGTTTTTGTAAAGCAATCGCATCATTTGGGTCGTTGTATGTTGGTACAATGACTTTTGTGTTTGCAATGTAATAGTTACAATACGAACCTTTATAGCCTAAATCCTCACCGTAAGAAGTTACAACATTCTTTTGAGTAAGGGGAAGTTTTAAGAAATTGTAAGCAAGCCCCTCTTTATTTTTTGCTGCATATAATTTATCAATGTCTGACTGAAGTACATCAAACTCTAATAAGTCGTCATTTTCCATGGTGACTATTGTGCTTGAGTTGCCAAACCTTGCAAAACCATCAATGTGTTGATCAGTTATCTCAAGTCCGGCCTGGCCATCCAACCAAATGAAGTGGGTTGCGCCTAAATATTTGGTGAAGATGTTTTCAGCCTCTTTTTGAGTCATTCCAGGGTTTCGATTGTTATTCAAAATCGAACTCTTGCAAGCCATTAAGCTACCATGTCCATCTAGTTCTACGCTTCCACCTTCATTAATCATGATTGAATTTAAGTCTACCACCGTTCTATTTTGATCTCTCGCAATCTTTGTAGGAATGTTGTTGCAATTTTCGAACTCTGCTTTATTCCCCCAGCCATTAAAGCCCCAATCTTGTATCACCAAGTTTCCATTTCTATCGCGCACATAGATTGGCCCATTGTCTCTTACCCAAAAATCATCATTGGGATAGAGTTTAAAATCTACTCGAGTCAAATTGACTGATGCAACATTTAGCAATTCAATGATCCTGTTTTTTTCCGTTTCATCATAAGCGATGATGTGTACATTTTCACTGGCAATCAATTCTTTGGTTAACGCTACCCATGTTGGGTCTAAGTCGTTTCTAAAGGCTCTTCCATACTGATAATGATGTGGCCACTGAAGCCAGGTTCCTTCGTGGGCTTCACTTTCCTCTGGAAAAGTATATTCTATTTCAACCATTGTAACTGGTTCTTCTATTGATACTTTTTCACAATAACTAACAAATAAAGAGAGAAGAATTGAGAAAATGATGTTCATTTTGATTTTCATTAATTGCTGTTTCTGTAATAACAATTACGATCAATTTATCCCTACTTTTATTTCCATAAGCAAGCAATGGTTTCAATTTTGATGTTCAGTCTTGTCTGATAATGGAAACCCAATGATTGATAAGAGACTTACCATAAGTAATACAGCCCCAACCACAGGCACGATACGGTTATTCAAGATCATATGCCCTAGCCCGATCATACCGACGCCAATATTCACAGCGATAACTTGCCATTTAAATCTACTAAACAAGCCATAGGTAGAAATCCCAAGTCCCATGTAGAAAAGAGTCGGTCCTATGACTAGGAAAGCATACATGATGGATGGTTCATTTGAAATAATGAAGAAGAGTTCTTTTTTAACTTCCGGATTGCTATGAGCAGCCCATAGTATAAAATCAATCGTACACATTCCTGTAATTCCACCGATCCCCAAAGTCATCATGCTTAATCCTATACCTTTGAAAAAGTTGTCTGGTAAGGTAAACCAGAGTCCAAATAAAAGGATTGCTCCAAGAAATAACGACCAGTGGGCAAAATCAACGGGTCGTTGAGCCATTAAAAAATCATACCCAAAAGACAACAGTAATTGACTTACAAAAATCAAAAGCAGGCCAATGATTATTGCTCCTTTTTGTTTCATATCGCTAATATTTTGTCCAATGACCTACAAAATACTTAAGTCTGTATCATTAAGTCGACTATGAGCTAGATCACAAATATTTTTTAGGACTAAGTATTTCCCTATTCCACCAACTCCTTTAATTTATCAGCTGTTTTCTGTGTATATCCTTGAAATTTATCCACTAAGATGCCTTCAGAGTTGATGACATAAAAAGAAGGCCATAATTTTCTGTTTAGATAATTGGCAGCAAAACCTGTTTCATCCCAAAGGCTAGTCCACGTAATTTTCTCTTTTTCTTCCTTACTTCCATTTAGCCAACTGCTCTTACTGTCATCTTCCCAAATGGTAATGATCTCAATTTTGTCATTACTCATTTCATTAATTTTTGCCAAAAGATCGATACTAGCGATCGAATAAGAGCAACCTGATGTAAATAAGGCAATTAATTTGGTTTTATCCTTATTCTCTAAAAGTGGAATATCCTTGCCATTCTTATCTTTTAAAAAGAAGTCTGCTACTTTCTTCCCTTTCTTAGCAGGGCTTATCCTTTTGGCCATTACGTAACTTTCTATCCGCTTGATATAAGCAGAGTTTTTATATTTTTCTTCAATGCGCTGCAACATATCTTCTAAATCAGCCAATCGCATCTCTGTTTTGTTTCGGTCTGCAAAATACAGACTTGGCCAATGGTTGGGGTTTTTAATTAAAAAATCATTTTGACTTTTTCCTTTCAATGCTTCAATGCGCTCGGAAATCTCCTGATAGGGCATTACTTTTTGAGTTTCAAAGGAGCTGCTTGCCATATTTATGGTGAGATCGATGCTATTACTTTCAAACCAAATGCGAGGCACCAAATGGACCCGATTACCACCTTTTGTATATTTTTTGAAATTTAAAAAGGCAGGTAGTTCGTTGTAACTCATATCTACTTCAAAACTTCCATCAGCTGAGAGCTCCAACGGAACACCAAATTCTCCATTGCTTAAATAATAGGTTTCGGCCGGGTTAAAATCGACAATTTTACCGTTTACATGTACCGTGTTTTGTGCCTTAAGTAGGAAGAAGGAGA
>JBCBCD010000307.1:0-7546 GCA_038530915.1 Bacteroidota bacterium | reverse complement strand
CATTTCTTTGACAGATGTGGGCAACAATACCACTACTGAAACGGCAACGGTTACGGTCATCGACAATCTTGCACCCATTGCGCTTTGTAAAGACCGAACTGTACAATTGGATGGAAATGGAATGTTAAACCTAAACCCGTTTGGTTTTGACGATGGGTCCATAGACAACTGTGGTATTGCAAGCTACTCATTGGATCGTCCCACTCTCACTTGTGATGATATTGACAACAACACTCGCGTCCAACTTATTGTAACCGACAACTACAATAATACATCAAGCTGTGAGGCAAAAGTCACGATAGAGCAAGGAGATGGCCTACCCAGTGGATTTTCAACAGCTTCTATGGGAACTTCGACAGGAGATACAACTTTCCAAGTATGTGATGATAAGCTCTATTTAACTTCTACTCAAACGGCTGCCTATGATTTCAAAGATGGCTGGGGACAAATAGCATATGTCAATCTGAGCGGAGATTTCTCCTTCTCTACAGAATTATTAAGCCTTAGTAGCAATGGAGTTGCTGGTGTCATGGTACGCGAATCTACTGGTAGCAATGCAACAATGAGCTTTGTCGGCAAACATGGTTATGGTATGACCGGAGGTGTCAACTTCAATGGCAATGGATATGTAATGAGGAAAGGAAACAGTAGAGCAAGTAGAAAAATCGTCTTTACCGTAGAGCGAGTAGGCAATGTCATTACCTTCAAACAAGGTAGATCCCTTTTACTCCGTGTTAATGTTGATATGGGCAGTAGTGTAATGGTTGGCGTATTTCTTAGTAGCACCAATACTTCTGAAGCCAGTGCTACATTTGGTTCCATCTCTTACAGTAGTACCAGCGCAATAGCTACATCAGGATTTACTGCTTCTGATAAACCAGAAACACAGTTTGAAGAAAAAATCACCGAATTACAAGCCTTCCCTAATCCGACCACTGGCTTACTCAATATTGTAGTGGATGAATTCATAGGGAATACGGCCATACTAAATGTGTACAATATGACGGGCCAAATCGTAATGACACACAACTTAGGAATCGTATACGAGCCTAAGCAACAAATAGATTTAAGTGGTTTAGAGACCGGGATGTACATCATCAGCCTTGAATCAGCAGGTAGATTAGTCCAACAGAAAGTTGTCAAAGAATAGTAGTAACGTAATCGCTTTTAAATAAGTGTATAGGTTGTCCCGGACACAATGTGTTCGGGATTTCTTTTTATACAAAAAAACCATTAAACCTTTCTCACCGACAGTTCAATGTAAAATTCTGACGCTCAATAAATTTTTCAATAGTTTTTCGTTTCTTTTGTAACTGAAAGAACCAAAAACTGTGCTTACTACTGGCGATATGCGTTTCTATTTTTTACTCTTTGTCTTGCAAGTTGGATTGTGGCAGAGCAGTCATTTTTATGCTCAGGCAGTAAGCTACCCAAAACTGGTTCCAGGCTATTATGAAAACTTCCGCGATTACCGTACTTATCCTTCTGTTTGTATTGAAGATGCTTTTGTAGATAGCAATGGAAGACTATGGCTAAGCACCTGTAAAAGTGCCAATACGGCCAACATCCATTTGTACCAATTCGACGGCTATAAATTCAAATTGGTGAAAGGCGAGTTGAGCCAACTCAACCACTTGTCTCGCATCATAGGTTTTACCCAAAAAAATGAAGTAGTAGGAACATTTGAAGAAAGAAATGAAACACAAATCTTTTTCTTTGACCTTGTTAGCGAAACCATATCTTTTTTACCCATTCCTGAAAATGGCTACCTGACCGAATTAACAGTAAGTGAGGATGGACGGGTTTTCTGTATCGTTGAACTCAAAGGCAGCCTGTTCTTTTATGAATTTGTAGATCAAAAGCCGGTTTTAATCAACCAAATCGCCGCTCGCTATCAAGTACAAATTGAAAATGATTTTTATACGCCTACTGCCTGTTTTGTCAATGGGGAAACCTTTTGGCAGGCCCCACAAAATATGGAGTACATAGAGCGCATTCAGGTCAATACTAACAGTACTAATCCTACTAAGATAGGCATTCCTCAAAGCAAACGCCCCATTCAATTTAGTCCCTACTCAAAAACATTTTTTGAGCCCATCATCCAGTCCAAGGATACGATTTACTTCAAGTTTTATTCCCCAAAGAATACATACAATTTATTCAAAATAACTACATCTGGTTCATCTTTCAATAAGGTCGATTTTATCCCTGATTCCTGGAATAAAATCTTCATCAAAAAAGACTGGGTAGGCAACCTAGTCTTCTACAATTCCAGGAATTATGAAGGCGGGCGACAAGCCATACTATTAGCCGTTGATGGAAAACTGTATGATTACAAAGCATTCTTTGCAGTCGATGATGCCGTCAATATCAATGCTGCAGTGAGTAAAGACTATCGCAAGGAAGTGATTTTATGTAGTCCCAGAGATTTGTCCTTCCTCAAAGTCAAATCAACCGATGCCATTCAAAACTACCTTACCAATTTGTCCTTTAGAAGTATGATCGAATACGACGATCAAAAATACCTACTCACTACTCAGAATCACCCCAGGTTTATCTTCGATGGAAAGACCCGCAGCATAACTGAAATTGATATGGGCGAATGCAGCCTTCCCAGTCAGAGCTTGACATTAGATAAGGAAGGATACATTTGGGGGTTTAACAGTCAAAACCTTATCAAATATGATCCCGAAACCAACACTTGTGAATTATTTCCCACCGGAGATGAAAAGAATACTACCCATGAGTTCCTTTCAAACAATAGGATTGCCATTGTAAAACGGCAAAAACAGCTGGCCATTTATAACATTACGACTCGAGAGCTCGAATATTTTAAAGTTGATGATATCCCCATGGAATTCGATGGCTTTGTACATGAGATGGTTTTTGGAAAAGATGAAATCCTATGGGCTGCTACCACCGGTGGGCTTTACAAAATCGACCTCAACCAAGGCACTTATAAAGTTTTTGGAACTGAACCTCCTTTTACCAATAGTCGTTTTCTGTGTTTAAGTCAGGACGAAAAAGGTCGATTGTGGCTCGGAACTCCCAACAATGGCCTCCAGATCTATGACCCGATAAGCAATGACTTGAAAACACTTAATAGTGACAATGGATTGGCCAATAATACGGTGGCCAGCATAGTTGCAGATGATGAAGGCAATCGCTGGCTCGGCACCTACAATGGAGTCGCTATGGTGAGTCCTGAAGGAGACTTAATAACCAACCTGAGTGTGGAAGATGGGATAGTCGAGGCAGAAAGCAACCGCTACGCCAAGTTAAAAGGCTCTGACGGCAGTATATTTATTGGAACCATCAAAGGTTTAAGTGTCATCCATCCCACTTTGATAAAAGAAGGCATGCAATCCAGCTCGGACCTTAAAGTCTACCTTACCGGTATTGAATATTTTGACAAGAACAAAAAAGAAAATGTACTACTCGAAAATGGCCTGAGTAGGGTAGAAAACATACAACTGCCAGCTGATAAACGAACCTTCAGGATTAGTTTTGCCAATTCTAATTATTTCAAACCGGAGGAAAACAAATACTCTTATCAAATTGAAGGCCTGGATAAAGATTGGATCGATATTGGCAATCAAAATAGTCTGATCGTTAACAGGATTCCTGCCGGTAAACACCGATTGCTCCTAAGAAGTACGGATGGCATTGGCAATTGGACCCAAGAACCTTTGATCTTAAACATTCGCGCCAAAGAATTTTTCTACCGCCAAATTTGGTTTTACCTCGTCTGTATACTAGCATTTGTAGGAGGAGCTTTCCTTTGGATTCGAAATCTAAGAATACAAGTCCAAAAAGCGACCTCTCAAATCCAAAAAGACAAGGCAACGATAGAAGAACAAGCCGAAAAGTTGCAAGAGCTGGACAAAGCAAAGTCTAAGTTTTTCACCAATATATCTCACGAGTTTCGCACGCCTCTTACCATTATCTATGGCATTATTGACCAGATGGTAGCCAAGCCGGATGCCTGGATGGACAAGGGTGCAAAAATGATCAAGCAAAATACCGCCAACCTGCTCAATCTGGTCAATCAAATCTTAGATCTTAGAAAATTAGAGTCGGAGAAGCTACAACTAGATCTACAACGTGGAGATATTGTAAGCTATATACGCTACACTTTTGAATCCTTCGATTCCCTTGCGAGTAGCAAAGGCATAAAGCTGCACTACCTGAGTGAAGTAGATGCCCTTGAAATGAACTTTGATAAAGATAAAATGCTTCGCATCCTCTCTAACCTACTTTCAAATGCGATCAATTATACGCCTGCAGGGGGCAATGTTTATCTACTCATCAATCAAGCGGAGGATGATCTGTTAAAAATTAGCCTAAAAGATACCGGAAAAGGGATACCTGAAGATCAATTGTCCCACATATTTGATCGCTTTTTCCAGGCAGATACTACCTCCAGCAAAGCAAAAGAAGGTACTGGTATTGGCCTGGCTCTTACCGCTGAACTGGTCAAACTTTTTGGTGGAAATATAGAAGTAGAAAGTGAAGTTGGTCAAGGTACTCGATTCACCATCAATTTACCAATTGACCAAAACTTTGATGAGAGCGAGCCTGCAGCAACTTCATCTCAGCCTACTGAAAGCGAACTAGCTCGAGTAGGCATTGACCCGCTCGCAGTTGCCGAAACAGCCATAAAGCTGCCGCTTAATACGACAGAAGCAAGCGGTGAAAAACCCTTGCTCCTTCTTGTCGAAGACAATCGCGATGTCATGCAATTTCTAATTGCCAGCTTAGAAGATACCTACCAATTGATTATTGCGGAGGATGGACATATCGGTTATGAAAAAGCCATTGAGGCCATACCTGATCTTATTGTAAGCGATGTCATGATGCCTGAAAAAGATGGCTTTGAACTTTGTAATGACTTAAAAAACGATGAGCGTACGAGCCACATTCCCATAGTGCTTCTTACTGCCAAGGCAGATGCAGAATCCAAACTCACCGGTTTGCGGTATGGAGCTGATGCCTATCTTACTAAGCCTTTCAGTCAGGAAGAATTATTTGTCCGTTTGGAAAAATTACACCAATTGAGGTTACAATTGCGCGCTCGATTCAGTAAGTTGGTAAAAGACCTATCTGAAGAAAAACCCTCGGAAGAACTTCCGGAATTAACGCATAAGGAATCCGAATTTCTCCAAAGGCTTAGGAAAAGCATAGAAGACAACATCAGCGACGAAAACTTTGGTATAGCTGAACTTTGCGAAGTAGCTAAAATGAGTAGAGCCCAGTTGCACCGCAAGCTCAAATCTCTAACCAACCTATCTGCCTCCTATTTTATCAGATCGATTCGCCTACAAAAAGCCAAGGAATTGTTGAGATCAGGGGATTTAAATGTCACTGAAGTGGCTTATCAAGTAGGCATTCCCAATCCGGGGTATTTCTCGCGTATTTTTTCTCAGGAGTTTGGAGTCACCCCCAGTGAAATATTAAAGCAATAGGTTGGGATGTAAGTTATTTGTTGGTTAGTCCTCCTATTTACTGAGGTTTCTTTTCAATTCAATGGCAGAGGGATTGAGTGGGTCCAATTTTAAGGCTAACTCTATTGCTTGTTCTGTCTTAGTCGTTTGTGCTTGCTGAGCGTAGATTTAGGCTATGGTAGGGTATAAAGATCAACAATTTCGTCAGCGTTGGTCAATTCCGTCCAAAGTGACGATACTTAGAGGGAGTTGAACGGTTTTAGTTATATCTTTGATGGTCAACTTACCATACATAACATATTCGCCCCCTTGTTTTTCAATCTACTTTGATCACTAATACTTTGTCAACAAAACTCTTACTCTTAACCACAGTTTTATTCAGTAAGGCTTGAATTTTAGTCTTGTCCAACAAGTAAACATTAACAAAGCGTAAACTTTCAAGCAATTAACATTTTTATTCATAGTTAATACTTGGATTTCACTTGCTATTCTTTTATATTGTAAATACTTATTACTACTACAGTTAAACATAAACATATCAACAGCATCAACTAAACTCTGGCTTACCTACCATGTTTTCTACCCAAGTAAGTCAGTTCCAAACTTTTGAATAGCATCGCAAACTATTCAATATTAGCTACTTGCAAATCATATCAAAACAGCTTACGCAAAAAAACTTGTTCAACATTTTTTAAAAATGATTACCGTGATTTCATTGGTAAATATAAACCAATGTGCGTCAGACTTATACTTCATTATCTTTTTAATTTAATCAAATAATGACTGCCCGATATTTGTCTAAGACATTCGATAATTTAAGTTAAAAATTAAATTAAAACTCTTCTAAATCAAGATTTTGCTCAGCGACTGCATGTTGCTAGCCTAGGTAATTAATGTAACTAACTAAAACAATCAATATGACCAAACCAAACTTACTCGGTTTATTAGCCACTGCTATGCTCCTGCTGATGAGTTGGCACACTGACGCCCAGGAAAGGGCTTACAGAGAGTATGGGACCCAGCTACAATATGAACGAATGCTGGAAGAGGATCCCAATTTTAGACAAACCCGACAAGATATAGAGGCATTTGTACAACAATACATACAATCTGCTTCTCCGGCTAATCACAATGTACCCGTTGTTTTTCATGTTTTGTACAACAACACTGAAAACAGGCTTTCTGAAGTAATACTTGAAGAGCAGTTGGATATCATGAACTACTTTTTTGGTAGTCGAGGAGGCAACGAACCCATTCTAAAAACCAGGGGTATCAAGGGAGAAGATTTTCGCACCAAAAACATGCAAATCAATTTCTGTGTGGCAACACAAGATCCCACCGGAAATGATGCACTGGGAATTATCTACAAAGAGACGGAAAAGAAAGAATGGTTTGTAAGTGATTCGATGAAGTACAATGAGTTTGGTGGAAGTGATGCCTGGGATACTGAGCGATATCTAAATATTTGGATCTGTCCTTTAAAATGGTATAGCGGCTTTGCTCAAATGCCGGGAGGTAGTAAAGAAACCGATGGAATTGTGATTGATCCATCTTTCTTTGGGTTGGGGGAGCATACTGCTTTTCCTTATGTCGAAGGAAAAACAATGCTACACTTGTTGGGCAATTATTTCAACCTTTATCCTTTGTGGGGTTTTGAGCCTTGCCAGGGTGATCAGGTAGAAGATACGCCCACTTCTAATGCTCCCAATTTTATATGTCCGGGTGAATTAGAGCGGCACAATTCTACTTGCTATGAAAAGCCCACCGCTGAAATGACTATGAACTTCATGGACAATACCGATGATCCTTGTCTTAGTATGTTTACCAATGGGCAACAGTTGCGCGTACAAGCCAGCATGGCAGAAGGAGGTCCCAGAGCCAAGCTATCGACTGAAATGCAGATGTGCGATGGCAATGTAAAAAATTGGATCGTTGCCAATCCCCATTCCACCAGAGATAGGACTTCTCAAGAGACAGATGTGGTAGAAAGCCCATTATCTTTTGAAGTTCGGATGAATGTCTATCCCAATCCGGCTCGCCAGATGGTCAATTATGAAATCGAACTTCAAAAGATAATGGGCTTTCTACCACATCTGTCTCTT
>JBCBCD010000306.1:0-7551 GCA_038530915.1 Bacteroidota bacterium | reverse complement strand
GAATATTAGAATTACCGGCACCAAAAATAATAAGTAAGTATCAAGAAGGGTTTGAACATGTTGAATTTGTAATTGACAAACCATTCAATGATTTCATGACTCAATACAGATACATTAAATTTGAGACTAAAGGGATGAATAAAAGCATTAATCCTGATATTAAGATTAAGTATAATAACTTAAGTGTGAAGTTTCACCATCATAATCTGGAATATGTGATCAAATATTTGGATTAGTCTTCTTAGAAAAAAGTCGTAAAGCACTCCAAGCAACTATCAAAATAGAAAGTATACTTTTAATGAGTTGTAGGATAGTAGAAGGTATTCTTTCAAGAATGCCAATTTTTTGTAGCGCACTGAAAATATTATTGAGCCCTAGAAAACAACATACCAATAAAACTAGCAATAACAATAAGTTGATGTAAAAGGGATTGGAATATTTTTTGGAAATAATAGTTTCATCATTAATGGCTTCTATCAAAAAAAAGGCGACAATAGGAAGCAATAATCCATTCAGTGCCTGTGCAGCAATAATAGCAGGAATGGGTTTAACGCCAGTGATGCCAAAAAGAACCCCTATCCATAAAATCGTTAACCAAATAGATCTAAACTTTCTTGAATTAGAATTCCAGGATTTGTCTTCATCATTTTGAAATAAAGTCTGAGCAGTAACAGCTGCAGCAAAAGGTGCCGTAATGGAAGAAGTAAAACCGGCAGCAAATAATCCATAAGCAAAAAATACTGCCGCCCAACTCCCTATGTTTTCACTCAATGTACTCGCAAGATTCTCAAAACTATACTCACCTATGACTTGAGTACCCACAACTAATATGGCAATAGAAATAAGGCCACCAATAATCACTGCAAAGGAAATACCACTTCTCATTTCTGAAATGCTTTGACCTTTTCCAATTCCACTTCCAAGAAATAAATTATAAGGAACAATAGTTGTACCTATCAATCCAATAACCAATAGACTAGAAGCAGAACTAAATTCAGGTTTCGTTATTGCTTCTATTACTTGAGTAGATCCAATGTTAGAATTAAATGCTACAAAAATAAATAGCCCCCCCATTAGTGCGACTACAACTCCAAGAATATTGGCAATGGTTTTATATTTTCCATTCCATAATAATACAGATACAAAAAGTGCAATAAGTATTAGTACAATATTAATATCAAATCCTTTATTGGTTAGTAGTATGCCCGATGCAGCACCAAGCAAATTGCCAGCCTGATAAGCAGCGCACCCAACTGCTATGGAGATAAAAAGCAAATAAGTGATCCACTTTCCTCTTTTAGTTCCGTACTTTTTCTTAATGACCTGACCAAGATTTAATCCAGACGCAATAGTCAATCGAGCAGAAGATTCTTGTAAAAGGATGGTCGCGATTATTGAAAAAATTAACGCCCATAACAAGCCTAGTCCAAAAGAAGCACCAGCTTTTGATGCAGTCGTAACCGTTCCAGGACCGATAAAAGCAGCTGAAATTATGGACCAAAAAAGTACATTACGAAAGCTAAACTTTCTGTTCGGTTGACTATCATTTTCCATTTAAATTCTAGTGTATTGAGTAAAGACTATACTAAAAGCCTTTCACCTTTAGTAATACTTCTGATTTTGTAAGGCTTTTTATCTTGAGATTCAAAATAGGTTCTCATTTGAATCTCAATTACAATACCAATCGTAATGAATTGAATACCACCAATAATCATCATTAATCCCAATATTAAAAGTGGCCTGTCCCCAATATCTTGTTGATCAAATATTTTGACTGCCACTAAATACAGATTGATTAAAATCCCGGCAACAAATAAAAACAACCCAACATTACCGAATAAATGCATTGGTTTTTGCATATACTTTTTAAAGAAAAGCATCAGCAATAAATCACTGACTACTTTGAATGTTCGGTTGAGGCCATACTTAGATTTTCCAAATTCTCTAGCGTGGTGTTTAACGTCTACCTGCACAATTCGTCCACCTTCAAGATGAGCAAGCACTGGAATGAATCGATGCAGCTCGCCATATATACCTAAATCTTTAGCAAGATCACTTTTAAAAACCCTTAATGCACAACCATAGTCTTTCAACTTTACCCCAGCTGCATTTCGAATAATATAATTAGCTATTTTACTTGGAATTTTTCTTAAGAACATTCCGTCTTTTCTATTTGCACGATTTCCTGCAACCATGTCCCAACCTCCTTCTTCAGCCATTTTCAACATTGCTGGAATATCAGATGGATCATTTTGTAAATCACCATCCATTGTTGCAATGTATTCACCATCGGCATGTTCAATGCCAGCCATCAAAGCTAAGCTTTGTCCATAGTTTTTCTTAAATTCTACAATCTTAAGACGATCATGATTTACGGCATGTAATTCTTTTACCGTACCATCCGAAGAACCATCATCCACATATACAATTTCATATTCATAATTTTTGAGGGCTTCAGAGATGCGCTCAACTAATGGTCTTATATTAGGTTCTTCATTGTAAACAGTTACAACAACAGAAATCTTTGGCCTCATTGATTTACGATTTCATTTTTTAAATGAGTGATAAAAGTAACTATTTTTATAACAAATTGAATCTCAAAATAAATTAACCGATGAACACAAAATTTATCATTTTATTCTTTATGCCTGTAGTCATTTTTCAAGTACCAGAAAGAAATAACCACAGTACCCACTCAATTGCTAACAACATCAAAATTGAGGAAAATTTTACTGAGCGCTCAATAAAATTTGCACAGGATACTCAATGGGTAAATGTTCTGGAATTAGATAGCAGCATTATTTTAGATATAAGGTATGCTACTACTAATAACTTCGTTGAAGAAAAAATGTATGATTGTGGAAAATGCTATTTAAGAAAAGATGTGGCAGCAGCTGCATTAAAAATTCATAACCAATTGAAGAAAGAAGGATTAGGCTTAAAAATGTTTGATTGTTATAGACCTAGACCTGTACAATGGAAGATGTGGAAAAAAGTACCCAATCCCAGTTATGTTGCAGATCCCAGAAAAGGATCCATGCATAATAGGGGCTCGGCTATTGATCTAACTATCGTAGATAGTAATGGTAAAGAATTAGATATGGGAACCGACTTTGATTTCTTTGGTCAAAAAGCATATCATACATATACCAAACACTCCAAAGAAATCATGGCAAACCGAACTAAGCTGAAATCCATTATGGAAGCAAATGGTTTTCGTTCAATTCGAACTGAATGGTGGCACTATTCTTATAAATTAAAGTCCTATCCAATTTCAGATTGGGTTTGGAATTGCGACACTTCATATTAACTTTTATTTAAGTCTTTAATGACCAACAAACGTTAGCGCACCCCTGTTAGTTGAGGTGATTTTTAGTTATATTGCCGCACCTAATTGCAGGAAAATTCAAATTCTTAGAATAGATGTCAAATACGGAATTTAATACAGATGTAAAAGCAGTAGATGCCCTTGCTCAATCGAGTAAAGATCTAATGCAAGAGATTTCAAAAGTTATAGTTGGTCAGCAAGATGTAGTGAAAGCTGTTATCATTTCATTGTTCAGCAATGGACATAGCTTGTTAGTTGGTGTACCTGGACTTGCAAAGACATTATTGATTAGTACTATAGCAGAAGTAATGGATTTGGATTTTAAAAGGATCCAGTTTACCCCTGACTTAATGCCTTCAGATATTACCGGTTCAGAAGTATTGGATGAAGATAGACACTTTAAATTCAATAAAGGTCCTCTTTTTTCAAATATTGTATTGGCAGATGAGATCAACCGTACTCCACCAAAAACTCAAGCTGCCTTACTTGAAGCCATGCAAGAAAAATCAGTTACAGTAAGTGGTATTAAACATGAACTTCCAAAGCCATTTTTTGTATTGGCTACTCAAAACCCAATTGAGCAAGAAGGTACTTATCCACTTCCGGAAGCACAATTGGATAGATTTATGTTCAATATTCCATTGGACTATCCTTCTTATGAAGAAGAAATTCAGGTAGTTAAAGGAACAACCTCTGTACAGAATTTTGATTTGAAACACATCATCACTGGCGAACAGTTATTGTTTTTCCACCAATTGATTAGAAAAATTCCTATTGCTGATAATGTGCTAGAATATGCAGTTTCATTAGCTACAAAGACTAGACCAAATACAGCAAAAGCAACAGATAATGTGAATAATTATATTTCCTGGGGTGCAGGACCAAGAGCTTCACAATACTTAGTATTGGGTGCAAAATGTAATGCAGCTATAAATGGAAAGTATTCACCTGATATTGCAGATGTGCAAGCGATCTCTAAATATGTACTTCGTCATAGAATAGTACGAAATTATAAAGCTGAAGCTGAAGGTGTTACTGAAGAACAGGTGATAGAGAGCTTGTTCTAGTTTGTTTGCATAATATAAGTACTTTTAACAAAAGGTTTGATTTGATTTTTCAGGTCAAACCTTTTGTTATTCAATAATGTATTAGAATATACAAACAAAAACCTACGCCAAAAAAGTGCAACAGAGCATCTTTATTATTGAGAAGCGACAATCAGATTTATTGTAATTGGCTTGAATACACTAATTTTATGTTAAAACAATCAATGCCTAGAATGAAGTTAAAATATTTAATTCTTCTTGCTTTCGCATTTATTCTAATAAATAGCTGTAGTGAAGAAACGCAAAAAAATTTAGGGCTTACCCCTGTCCCCAATGCATTTGGAGATATTAATGAATTGGTCGTAGTTGCAGACCAAGCCCTATGGGATGGCCCCGTTGGGGATACTTTGAGGTTCTATTACTCAAGTGCTTATCCAATACTACCTCAACCCGAACCAATATTAGATCTTAGACATTACACACCTGAAGAATTGGGTAGAGCTCCAGACAGAAAAGAATTGAGAAATTATCTATTACTTGCTGATCTCAAAGATAACAGCTCTGCTACTTCTATGTTGGTAAAAGAAGATATTGGTAATGAAAAAGTGATAGAAGCACTTGGCAATCCAACTGTTAATTCTGTAGTTGGAAGAGATAAATGGGCAAAAGGTCAATTAGTTATTTATCAATTTGCAGCTTCTGAAACAGCTCTTATTGATAACTTAAAAAAGAACTTTTCTGCAATCATCAACAGAATAAGATCTGCCGGCAAAGAAAAAATTGATGCGACCATTTTCTTTAGAGGTGACGATCAGGCACTAATGGAACAAGTGAGAAGTAGAATGGGAATTACCATTAGAATTCCTAAAGACTATTTCATGGCTTTAGATAAGGAAGAGTTGATGTGGATTAGAAAAGAAACCGAAAAGTTGAGCAGTAATATCATGATTACCAAAAGACCATTTCGTGATGAATCTCAATTAACGAAAGACTATATCAAATCTTTAAGAGATAGCTTAGGCAAATTCGTTTCCACAGATATTCCCAACTCTTACATGAAAGTCAACGATATTGACTTACCCATGTTGGTAAAACCCATTAACCTTAGCAACCAATACGCACTTGAAGCGAGAGGTATTTGGGAAATACAAAATGACTATATGGGAGGTGCTTTCATCACTTACCTAATTCATAATCCCAATAAAAATGAATTGGTTTACATTGATGGATTTGTACATGCACCTGGTACAGGAAAAAGAGATGTCATGCAACACCTTGAGTACATCATCAATACTGTCAATCTTTAATATTGTACTTTTTCTTCTGAAGCAAAAGTTCTTCCGATACTTTTGCTTCAGAGACTATTCTTCCCTCCAATTTTATAATATAGTATTCCAAGATCTGCTATATCTTCCCATACTAACTTGAACTCCTTTAATAATCTACTTAGCTTAAAGGTGTTAGTAAATTTCCCTTAGTATCAAAATGTCTATCAATAACAAAAAGCTTTCCATCAATTCACTTTCTGATGAATTATTAATTGAAAAATTCATTCATACCAATGAGAATATCTATTTGATGGTACTTCATAGGAGATACCTTACTTGGTCAAAAGGCATAGGTAAGAAATATTTAAATGATAAGAATTTTTATTCAGAAGTGATAGCAGATGTATTTCTAAAATTCCTTGAAAAAGTAAATCATGAAAAACTCAAACCTACTTCAGTCAAAAACTATTTGTACAACTGCTTAAAAAATGAATGCATTCGAAAAAATCAAAAGGAAGTAAAAAAAAGAAAATTATTGCAGCTTTATGATCAATCCAACCAATGTAATATTGCTGCTGAGATGGAAAGCGTCTATAGAGAGTTGTTCACTCCTGAATTAGTTGACACAGCTTTTTTGGTCATTCAAAAAATGAAACCATTGCAAAGAAGAAGCATCGAGTTATTCTATTTTGAAAATAAAGGCTATGAAGACATAACAAAAATATTAGAATTGTCTCATAATCAAGTTAAGTCCCATATTCAAAATGGCAGAAGAAAATTAAAGAAGGGACTAAAAGATAAAAGGCACCAAAGTAATGATTTACTATTAGTGCCTTCCTTATATCATTATAAAACTTTTAGTAAGTCTACTTAAAGAAGCTCATTGATTTCTGAATAAAAGAAGTTAACTCTGCTCCTTTCAGCATATTCTGATTCAACAAAGCTAAGTTGTATAAGTACTTAGCCATGTCTTTTTGTTGATCAGTATCAGACTCACTAACCAAATTATTAACTATCAAACTATTATTGGTATTGACTACAACATTGAAAGAATCTGGAAAATCCATACCTTGGAACCCTTGTAATGCTTGCATTTCCTTCATTCTTCTCATAAACTCAGGTCTTACTACTACTACCGGATCATCTTCAGGAGACATTGCTTTCGTAACTACAGTTCCCGATTTAGCAACTATCCCTTCAAACAATTCTTTGATTTTGTTTTCTTCATCTTCACTGAGAACTGACTCGTTTGTCTCATCCCTCTGTACCAAATTATCAACAGTATCAGAATCAACTCTTACAAATGTAATATCTCCTTCGCGTGATTCTAAATGTTGTAAAAAGTGGTTATCAATGACTGAATCAAAGGCTAGTACATCGTACCCTCTGTTTTTTGCTGTTTGTATGAAGCCATCATGCTCTTCAACATTATGAGTATACAGCATTACTACTTTGTCATACTTATCCGTCTGATTTTCTTTAATCTTCTCTTTGTATTCTCCAACAGTAAAATAAGTGTTATCGATATTTTTAATAAGAGTAAAGTTTGCTGCTTTCTTATCAAAATCCTGATTTGAAATAGATCCATACTTAATAAAAACATTTAGATCATTCCATTTTTCCTCAAAAGAAGCTCTATCCTTTTTGAAAAGGTCATTCAATTTATCAGCAACTTTTTTAGTGATATAGCCAGTTATTTTTTTAACATTTTTATCACTTTGTAAATAACTTCTTGATACATTCAAAGGGATATCAGGAGAGTCAATTACCCCATGAAGTAAGGTTAAAAACTCAGGTACAATATCTGAAACATTATCAGTTACATAAACCTGGTTGCTATAAAGTTGAATCTTATTTTTCTGGACTTCAACAGAATTTCCAATTTTTGGAAAATATAGAATTCCTGTTA
>JBCBCD010000305.1:0-7564 GCA_038530915.1 Bacteroidota bacterium | reverse complement strand
TACAGATACACAAGCTGATCATGAGGTCCTATTATTAACTTACCCTAATCCAACTCTATATGTATCATCAGAAGTCTTTATACCGTCAATATCAATTGTAACAACCACACTAAGCTTACCAATCTTACCTAATCCAGTTGCTGATATTCCATTCGTTCTTGTAATACCTGCATCCAGTCTTCCTGCACCATCATTGTAGGTCATATCAAGCGTAGGAGCATCATAAGACAACCAAGATGAATTATCGAAGGTGACATCTACTTTTGCAGGATCAAAAATATCAGGATTGTATTGAATAGGAAATGTAATGCCATAAACATCTTCTGCCGGTCTGAAATCATGACCTAACAAGATATCGAATTGCATCACATCACCAGGATAAGCTGAAGTAGATCCTTGTAAAATGATGTTATTCGTTGAGAAAGGTATTGTTGTTGGTGTTAACGAATGTGTTCTATTATAATTAGCCAATATTGCAGCTGTATCTATTGCTGTAATAATGCTATCACCATCAGTATCAACATGCTTGATGTCTCCACCACTAAAAGTAGAAGTAGTCCCCCAATCATCACCATATTCACCATACCAAACAGGATAACTGTTGTCTGTCCTTGGATTGCCCGTTTCACCCATGTACAAACCAATAGGAAGCAAATCATTGATATCTACTATTCCATCAAGGTTGGTATCACCAGGCCAAATGCAATCCATGAAACAGAAGTCTTCTCCTTCCAGATCAAGAATGTCCATTTCTATTTTCAAGAATTTCTGATACTGACAAACTCCCTGCCCATCTTTGACACAGTATAACAACTCAAATTCGTCCATTTCACCTGCTTGTCCTTCATTAGGGGTATATACTAAGATGTTATAACCTCTTACTTCTTTACCATTGATAATTGTGTCAACCAATCCAGATAAGAATTCGATTGTACCTAGTTGAGCTGGAGTTGAAATAGAAAATTCATAATTATCAATTGGAACACCATAAGAAACCACTATTGGAGTTTCTTTAGCAGTAGCCATTACAAATCTATTTCTTACAGGTTCAAAATTACTTACAAAGATATAAACTGTAGCTGTCTCAGCTGTGCCTTGACAATTAGGATCATTTACAGTATAAGTAAATTGATCTACTCCATAGAATCCTGCAAAGTATGGCGTATACTCGAACAAACCATTTGCTGCATCAATAACCTCTAAAGATCCAAATCTAGGTGAAGTATTAGTAAAGCAACCAGATTGGTTTCCGTATTTGTCATTTTCAAGTATGTTGAATTCTACAGAACTGTAAGAAGTAGTGTAAACATTATCATCAATGGCAATTGTATTATTTGTTAAGTCTAAAATTTTAACCTTAACCACTTTTTCTGTGCCCCCACTTTCAAAAGCGATATAGTCCGTTCCTACAAAATTGGTATTAGGATAATAAATCGGAATTTCGTTATTGGTGTCAATTACACCATTAGCCGGAGACTGAGTTAAATTAAATGTGGTAGGTATAAATACTGACTGTGGAATATTTTTCTTAGAAAAGATCGTAATTGTATCAGATTCTGAAGTTTCTTCGTAAACATTTACAGTTACAGTACCTTGATCACAGCTTCCATACTCATCACAAACAATATAGTTGAAATGGGTAATGCCTGTAAAGTTCGGTTCCGGAATAAAGTTGATTAAACTTCCATCAGCAATTATATTCGCTGAACCGTTATTAGCTAAAGAAATGCTTGTAATCGTTAATTCGTTAGCGGTAAGGGAATCGTTATTGATAACATCTATATCAATTGATAAACCAACAACACAGCCGACAAAATCTCTTCTCGTCATTACCTTAGAAGGCAATACATTTATGTAAAGAGTGGTTTGAGCTGTTGTGTCATTATCAAAATCAAAATATTGGAAAGTGATCATTTCTGAACCAATAAAAGATGGAGACGGCTCATAGTTCAACTCATAGACATCATTGCCCAAGTTGACAAAATAAGCAGTACCATTTTCAGGAGCAGTTATAATCTGTGGAACAAAAAAAGGTGAACTTTCTTCAAACTTCAATGTATTGCCTCGATACACATCGAGGATTTGATCCTGACTGTACGTAAAAGTTAGAACGGTTAAAAAAGCACACCAAAACGCTATTATGTGGCGTAATGATACATTCATGGTTCGTGGATTTAAATATTCATTGCATTGCTTATGGGAAAAATTGTACTTTCCTTTATTATTGCTCTAAAATACAATTTTTAAGTGTTAGAATAAAATATTATGTATTCATATAAGTCCTCAATATTGAAATTACCTTAAAAGGGGTACACTTGTGAACTGTAAATCAATTTTTTACCTAAGTATATTCTTAGAAATTGTGAAAATAAATATTTCAAACTGTTGGCAAAAGATGTACTTTAGAACATATAATTTAAAGTACTCGTTTATTTATACGTCTGACTTATAAAAAAGATACTATGAGGAGCGGAAAATTATTCACCATTCTTCAAGATTTTAACAGGATAGAGCAAAATCGTTTTAGGAAATACCTTCAATCTCCTTACTTCAACAGAAGTGATGCGATTATTGACTTATTTGATATGCTTATGAAGTACATCAATAGTGAAAAAACCGGACCTGTCGACAAAGAAAAACTTTGGTGCAAAATTAACCCCGACAAACCTTATGACGATGTAAGATTCAGAAAATATACATCTGACTTGTTAAAATTATTGGAAGGATTCCTTTCTCAACAAATTTATGAACGTGATCCTGCCCACCAGGCTTCTTTCCTTATTGAAGCAGTTGGTGAAAAAAAACTCGAAAAACTATATAAGACAGCAACTGAATCTTCAAAGAGAGTGCTTAATAAGCATCAAAAACCTTCTTCAATTTCTTATTATCATCAGTATAAAATTGAGCGAAATCTTTTTGATTTAACTGATTTTGAGATTAAACGTGCTGACAAATCCAATGTTGAAGAGATTAATCGCCATCTTGATATTTTTTACTTAAGTGAAAAATTAAAATTTTACAATTACATCCTTAGTCAAAAACAAATCACTCAACATAAATACGAAGTCAATTTAATAGAACCTATTTTGAAGGAACTTCAAGATCATATGTATTTGGAAGTACCTTTGGTTTCACTATATTTTCAAGCTTGTCTTACATTAATAGAACCTGAGAATGAACAACACTTTCAAAAGTTGAAATTGTTATTGAAACAATTCTCTACAGAAATTCCTGAGAAAGAGGCAAGAGATGATTTGTATAATACTGCTCAAAATTATTGCATCATTAAAATGAACCAGGGTAATCAAGCCTACCTTAAGGAATTGTTTACTCTTTTTCAGGATATGGTAAATAATAAATTAGTTATTGCAAACGAGAAAATTACACCATGGTATTATAGAAATATTGTTACTGTTGCCTTAAGACTTGGAGAATATGATTGGATAGAAAAGTTTATTGAAGACTTTAAAAATTATCTCTCGATTGAATATAGGGAGAATGCTTATACATTTAGTAAAGCACAATTATATTTTTACAGGAAAGACTTTGATAAAGTAATACAATTACTTCGAGAAGTTGAATATGATGATTTCACTTATAATCTTAACTCTAAAGTTATGCTACTATTTACATATTATGAAACTGATGAAATCGAACCATTATATTCATTGTTTGATAGTTTTAGAGTTTACCTAAATAGAAGTAAAAAGATACCAGATCACAGGAAAGAGACTTATAAAAACCTAATAAAATATACTAAGAAGCTTACAAAAGTTATTCCCTCTGACAATAAGTCAATAGAAAAACTAAAAATCGAAATTGAAAGCAATCCTAAAATTGCCAGCAAGAGTTGGTTAAAACAGAAAATAGCAGAATTAGAAAATTAACATAACAATTTAATTTCGCAAACTAAGTTCTATTTATGAAATTTATTTTTATTACTAAACCATCTTAATTATGTCTCCATTAATTTTAGAGTTATTAGAATTACTAGGTGTTGTTGTTGTCATTGACATAGACGGCGCTTAAAACTCAAAACTATCCCCGGCAAGATACATTCGTGTATCTTGCTCGGTAAAACTAAATTTTAACTAAACGCTACTACTAATTTCCTCAACATCTCCACCCCCAGCTTCAACTGCTCCTTATCTATAAACTCATTTGCGCGATGTGCTTGAGCAATACTTCCTGGTCCACAAATGATAGATTGAAATCCACCCTGTGCAAACTGTCCGGCTTCAGCAGCATAAGAAACAGCATCTAAAGTATGATTGCCAGATAATTTTTTTACCAAATCTACAATTGGAAGATTGTCTGGTGTATCTAGAGGTGGTACTGGCGGATGGTGTTCGTGGGTAACAATACGAGCTCCGGCAAATGTTTTTTGAAGTTCTTTTTCTCGTTCTGATACATAAGCATCAAAATCTGCTTTGATATCTTCCAGTTTATCACTGGGTATGGTTCTAACATCCCAATGGAAAGTACAGACATCCGCAACTACGTTGGCTGCTATTCCTCCATTAAATATTCCAATATGTAAGGAAGAATGTGGTGGAACAAAACGCTCATCCAATTCTCCTTTTATTAAATCATCCATCTTCCCTTCCAACCACAATACCAAACGAGCAGCTTCATGAATGGCACTCACTTCTTGCTTGATCCTGCTACTATGACCTGCTGAACCATGTACCGTTGTCTCATATATACAAATTCCTTTTTGACCTGTTGTGGGTAACATCATAGATGGTTCTCCTATTATTGCGTAGGTAGGTGTTTCAGTATAATGTGTTTTAATCGCATTCACTAAAAATGGCCCACCAATACAACCTACTTCTTCGTCGTAAGAAAAAGCAAAATAAATGGGCTTCTTTAAATCCGCAGCCAGCATATCCGGCAATGCAGCCAAACAACAAGCAATAAAACCTTTCATATCACAAGATCCTCTTCCATACAATTTCCCGTCTCCTTTATCTGTCAAAACCCAAGGATCTGTTTCCCAATCTTGTCCTTCTACAGGTACCACATCAGTGTGCCCTGATAAAATGACTCCACCATCTACCGACGGGCCTATTCTACAATGTAAATTGGCCCTGGTCTTGTCTTCATTGTAATCCAAAAAACTTTCTACCCCGTGTTCTTTTAAATACTTCTGTATGTACTCAATAATCGGCAAGTTGCTGTTGCGCCCTCCAATACAAGGAAAGGACACCAAATCTTTTAATATACTTTCTACTTTATTCATTGTTCATTATTCATATTTCATCGTTCATTTTTCATCGTTTTTTCTTTCATGTAGCTTAAGTAAACATGAACGATGAACGATAAATGATGATCACGCTGGTCCCCATTCAATAAATACACTAAATAATAAGAAACACCAAGCTATAAGTAATAAAACTCCAACTATGGGTAACACAAAACGCAACCATTTATCAAACGAAATTCGACATAAACTCAGCATAGCAATCAATCCACCCAAGGCCGGGTTAAACAAATTGGTCACTCCATCACCTATTTGAAAAGCGAGAATGGTCGATTGCCGGGTCAGGCCAAGCAGTTCTCCCAAAGGAATCATAATGGGCAATGTAGCTAATGCTTGTCCACTCCCGGAAGGGATCAATAAGTTGATAAAACATTGGGCAATAGACATAAAAACAGCTGAACCATAAGTGGGTAGAGATTCTAATACTGAAGCCAATTCATAAGCAATGGTATCATTGATATGTCCCATTTCTAAAATGACTTTAATGGTCGTTGCATAACCTACCATAAAAGCTCCAGGCGCGACAACAGCAACAGACTTCAATGTAGTCTCACCAATAGTATGGGCATCCATTCTGGACCACAAGGCACTAACGATAGCAATCATCAGAAAGATAGATGATATCTCATTTATATACCAATGGTGAACAAAGACACCGTAAAGCATTATTACAATTCCGCCTAGAAATATAGCTAAGACGCCCCAATTGTTTCTAGTTATCGAATAGGACTCCAAAGGTTTCGATAAAGACAAACCAGAGATATCCACTCCTTTGGATAAACTTGTGTCCCGATTCGCTTCTATTTTTTTGAAATATCTAATATTGTAATAGGCAAGCAAACTTAGTCCAAGAAAACAAAGGGCAGTTCTCAGGAGAGCCCCGGAATAGATAGGCATCTCAGCAATCTTATGACCTGTACCAACAGTGTAAGGATTGATAGGAGATAATCCAAAGCCAACAGTAATCGCTCCTACAGAAATACCAGCAGCTAACATAAGATCACCCCCAATTGCCAAGCTTACAAAGGCAGCTATAGGCACCATCGCTATATTGTTTTCATAGCCAATCAAAACTCCTAAAAGTCCATAAATAAAGGTCATCATGATTACTATGAAATACTTGCGTTTCAAACCCAATTTATTGACAACAGTACCTACCGTGTTTTCTATCATTTTTGATTTCTCCAATATTCCAAACATAATCCCACTAGCTAACACAACAAAGACAATGTCAGAAGCCGTTTTAAAACCCATCGGAAAAGCTCTAAACATATCCAACAGACTTAATGGTGTATTCGCTATTCTTTTATAGGTTCCAGGCATTACTCTTTGTCTTCCATCCACTATTTCTCTTTGATATTCTCCAGCAGGTAAGATATAACTCATTAAGGTGGTTAAAACAATTATTCCAAACAACATGATAACTGGGTGTGGAATTCTTTCATACCAAGATTTGCGAGTACTTTGCGACATTAGAGATGATTGCTTTTCTAAGCAAGATAGTAAAATAGTTGTGGGTTATGGGTTGTTAGTTTTTTGTATTGTGGCAAAACAGGCGGAATTTATTCTATATCTACCCCAAAAAGAACAACCAACAACCCACAACTAACAACTAAATTCGTATTTTAAGCCCTTCAAAATTATCAATATTGTGATTAAAGGAAATAATATTCATAAGTACTATGGAACGCTTCAGGTCCTGAAAGGAGTGGATTTGGTCATTGAAAGAGGAGAGATCATCTCTATAGTTGGAAAATCTGGTGCAGGAAAGAGTACATTACTACATATACTTGGGACACTGGATCAGGCAGATTCAGGCACTATCAGCATCGGTAAAAGGAGAATTGATCTAATGACCAAAAAAGAATTGGCGCATTTCAGAAATCAATCTGTAGGATTTATTTTTCAATTTCATCATTTGCTACCAGAGTTTACTGCCCTGGAAAATGTTATGATTCCAGGTTTGATTGGCCAAAAGCCTGAAAAGAAAATCAAAGCTAAGGCCATTGAATTATTGGAATACTTAGGTCTGGCAGATCGTCTGACTCATAAACCGAGCGAATTATCCGGTGGAGAACAACAAAGAGTGGCCGTAGCAAGAGCCTTAATCAATGAACCTGAAGTAGTCTTTGCTGATGAACCTTCTGGAAATCTTGATACCAGTTCGTCACAAGAGTTGCATAATTTACTTTTCAAATTGCGTGAAGATTTCACTCAAACCTTTGTCATCGTTACTCACAACGAAGAATTGGCAGAAATGAGTGATAGAAGTCTTGAAATGATTGATGGCATTTTGAAATA
>JBCBCD010000304.1:0-7567 GCA_038530915.1 Bacteroidota bacterium | reverse complement strand
ATTGATCAAATATCTTACACAAAAATATTGCTATGTAACTTTCAACAGAAATTTAGTATCTCAGCAAAAACACTTCAGTACTACGCTTTTACTACTCAACTCATGTTTTTTATGTAACTTTAAGTAATGTATATCGCGGATAAAGAAAATATTTCTTCAAAATGTGGAAATGAGCCAACAAATAACATTTAGTATTCTATTCTTGTGTTTTGTACATATCACCTTTTCTCAGAGTGATGCTTTTCACTCTTTGGGCAGTCCATTTATTACCAATTATACTGCAAAAGAATACCTGGATGCTGGTAAGAATTGGCACATTGGGCAAGCTAAGGATGGAAGAATGTATTTCGCCAATAATTATGGTTTGGTACAATTTGATGGATACGAATGGGTACGAGTAGGTCAACCTCTTAATCAAAGTGAAATCCGTTCCTTTTATATCCACAATGATAAAATGTTCATTGGTGGAACTTCTGAAATAGGCTATTTTAAGAATGGTGAAAATGGCAACCTAGCTTATCATTTGCTAAATGAACTGATCCCAGAATCGGATTATCGCTTTACTGATGTAACAGAAATAGCTGCATTTAAGGATGAAATCTACTTTTTGACCGATAATGGAATATTGTTATATGCTAATGATACCATAACCATATTAGGAAAAGGCATGCCTTTTCAAACGGCTACAAGTAGTATCAATAACCTCATTATAGCCAGTAATACCAATGGGCTTTTCAAAATTGAAAACCAAACACTCCTTCCCTTACAAGCTAATTTAACATTAGAAAACATCAGTTTTGAATTCCTTCTGGCTGTAAAGCCTGAAGCCTATTTATTAGGAACAGAAAGAAAAGGAATTTTACTTTTTGAAAACGGGCAGGTCCGTCCATGGAACGCTGACAATCAAGCCATTTTTAAAGAGAGTCATCTGACACAAGCTATCCTTTTAAATAAGAAAAACTTGATTTTTGGTTCCCTGCAAAATGGATTATTGGTTACTGATTATCAAGGGAATATTCTTAAAAAGATTAGTGAAAAGGATGGATTACTGGACCTTAATATTTTATCCATCTACAAAGATCAGTCCGACAACATCTGGGCATCTGTAGACGGTAGTGTTGCACAAATTGAGCTCAATAGTCCATTTACCATACTCAACAAGAAGAATGATTTAAGAGGTGAGATTTTTTGTATGCTAAAGAAAGGAACCTTCCTTTATGTAGGTACAAGCAGAGGATTATTTAAAGCTTATTGGGACACAAAATCTCGTTCGGATATTCATTTTTCACTTATTCCTCAAACAACCGGCCAATGCTGGGCACTTTATGAGCATGACAATGACATTCTATTAGCTCATGATAACGGAGTTTATCAAATCAAAGATGATAAAGCTCAATACATAGGTGGAAATGGACATTGGAACTTTGTAGAATTACCTGGTAACAAAAATGTATTGCTAAGCGGTCATTACACAGGTATTTCATTACTGGAAAAAACAGCTAGCGGCTATGAATTAAAATACAATATCGAAGGATTTACTGAGACAGCTCGGGAAATTGCTATTGAAGGACAACAAATTTGGGTTCCACAAGGATATCAAGGTATTTATAAACTTCAGCTGGCAAATGATTTACAATCATTCAAAGAAGTGAAATTGTATGATACCCAAAAAGGGCTCCCCAGCAATCTTTATAATATGCTCTTAAAGGTTGATGACAAACTCCTTTTTGGTACACAAAACGGAGTGTATCAATACAATGCTGAGCATGATCAAATGGAATTGGATCCTTTCTTTCAGGACATATTGGGCGATCAAACATTAATCAGAGTATTGTACAAGATGCCTGATGGAAATTATTTTTCTATCAAAAATTATGATCGAAATGATGAAATAGCACTTATAGAAGTTCTTGAAGACGGTAGTCACACACTTACCAATCATCCTTTTCAAAAGCTTAGAGGTCATTTGATTCCTGCGTTTGAATCCATACTTTTCCTGGAAGACCGATTTATATTAATTGGAGGAAAAGAAGGGCTCATTATTTATGATGCCCAGCAGTCTGCTCTATTCAATAAAGGTCACGAATGCTTTATTTCTCAAGTAAGCATACCTGTTTTAGATAGTGTCATTTTTAGTGGAAATCTTGAAAATATAAACCAGTTAGAAAATGAAATCCAACTCAACTCAGGCGTTCCATTAACTTTTGAGTACGCTTCTACCTTTTTTGAGTCCATTCCTTTTACTCAATATTCTACCTATTTAGAAGGCATGGATCATCAATGGCAAGATTGGAGCGACAATAACAGTCGTACATTTAATAATTTACCAGCCGGATTATACACCTTTTGGGTAAAATCAAAAAACATCTATGACATAGAGGGCAGTTCAGCTTCTTTCACATTTAGAGTCAAGCGACCAATTGAATGGCAAAATAGCCTGGGTGTTTTTGCTGTCCTACTTTTTCTGGTATTGGCATACTTTATTTTTTCAAGAAGAAGAAGGGTTCAAAAGCAAACACATTACAAACAACTTAAGGAAGAGCTTAACTTAAAAAACACAGAAATCAATCAAATTAATCATACAAAGTCAAAATTAGAAGAGGAAGTCAACCTCATCAATCAAAAGTTATCCAGTTCTATTTTAAAAAACCAAATCCACGCAGGATTGATTCAAAAGATTGAACAACTAGCACAAAATGACGCGAGTCCGAAAAAGCTCAACAACGCACTATCTGATTTTCACAAAGACCTAAAGGAGTTGGACCTACAATTAAGTGCTCAGCAATCAATTGAAACACAAGATTTTATTTCAAAAATCAAAGTGTCTTATCCCGATCTTACAGCAAGGGAATTGAGGTTATGCAGTTACCTTAAGCTTAATGTTAGTAGTAAAGAAATCGCTCAATACCTTGGAATATCTCTTAGAGGAGTAGAATCTCTCAGGTATCGTTTGCGTAAAAAATTAGGTTTAAAGACTGGTCAAGATCTTACCGAGTTTATTATCAAACTTTGATCTTGAAGTTGTTTAAAATTTTCATCCCACTTGTAACCTTTGCTGTTTTCATGTTACTACTATATAGAAACAATGAATAAAAAGATGCAAACTAATAGCATTCAAAATAACTTTTTAAAGCATTATCAGCCTATACACGAAGCTTTTACTCGCTATTGCAGCTCGAAGGTATTCGGGATTATGTCAACAGAAGATTTGATGCAAGAAGCCATTCTCATTGCATTAAAAGGCTACGATAGAATAAAGGATAAAGACAAATTGCTCGGATATTTGATAGGTATTGTAAATAATCTGGTGAGTAACCTCAAAAGAAGACAGAAATTTCAGGGCGACTGGAAGGAAAGTCAGCTAGATTATTTGGAAGACAATATTAGTGATCCTGGACTCATTCTGGATATTCAATATTTGCACACATGTATTAAAAGGCTTCCACAGCTACAACAAGAGGCGCTGATTCTATTCGAGCTGTGTGGATTGAGCATACAAGAAATTGCTGAGATTCAGCAAGCCAATGAAGGTACAGTAAAAACCAGGATTCACCGGGCTCGCAAGAAATTGAAGAAGCAATTTGAGGATCAAGCTGTGCAGAAACCCCTGAAACAGAGCATGGCTGTTTATTTTTCAATCTTTCTATAATGTCTAAAAAAAAGAAAATACTAAATACTACCCTGCGATCTATTTGTCAGCTTCCTCTTGAAGTAAAGTACGAACAGGTGGAACAGTGGGTGAAAGATGCTTCTTCAAAACGACCTAATAAGCTTAATTTGAAGCAGTTGTTTAAGTTTTTGTGGTTTCATTGAATTTAAATGTGTAGGGTTTAGGGTGTAGTGGCCCTCTACACACTACACCCTAAACCCTACACACAGAAGACATTAACCACTTAAGTAATCCCTTTTTTTTCAACCAATACAATTTCATTATGGACTTCCACAATGAGTTTCATTCTTATGCCCAAAAAGATCGTGGCATCAAGGACGATCAGTTCGATGCATACATTAAAGAACAAGAGCATTTTGGTAAGCTTTACAATTTTACGCCAGCAGTAATAGAAGAAAGGCAAATGAACATCACCCAAATGGACGTTTTCTCACGTTTGATGATGGACAGAATTATCTTTTTAGGAAAACCCATAGATGACTATGTAGCCAATGTGATACAGGCACAATTGCTTTTCTTGTCATCAGTAGATCCCAAAAGAGATATTCAGATGTACATCAATAGTCCCGGAGGATCAGTAACTGCAGGTTTGGGAATATTTGACACCATGCAGTACATTCCGCCCAATGTAAGCACTATTTGCACCAGTATGTCTGCTTCTATGGCTGCTGTACTCCTTTCTTCTGGTCAGAAAGGTAAAAGAGTTGCCTTAAAGCACAGCAGGGTCATGATCCACCAACCTAGTGGCGGAATACAGGGACAAGTATCCGACATGAAAATCACCTATGAATTATTCATCAGTCTTCAAAAAGAGCTGTATAAAATTATGAGTGATAATACAGGTCAAGCTTACGAAAAGATTGAAGCTGACTGCGATAGAGACCATTGGATGACTGCTACCGAAGCATTGAAATATGGCTTGGTAGATGAAGTTATTTAATGATCACCATAGAGAGTAGCTGGAGTTCCATGGAGTACTCTATGAGACTCCTCTGACTCCATGGTGATCATTTGTTGACTAGAAACTTACAAAAGAAATAATATTCAGCTGATCTCTACTCCCCACTGAAAACAACTGCGACATATACCCCAACTCAAACCTTACCGTATTGTTGACTTTAAACCCTAAGCCTCCATAAACACGATTGCGATCAAAAATGGTATTGGTTGTATTGATGAATAATTCGTTATATGCGGATAAGTAAAAGGTCTTATCCATCATCGCTTTATTAGAAAGAGGAAGGTTCATTCCGATAAAATAACGCAAACGCAAACGCATCTCGTCAATCCCTTCAATAAAGCGTTGTTCAAATCGATAACGATGTTGTATGCTAAGTCGTTTAAATTTTTGGCGAGTGATAAATTGCTGGTAAATCCTATGTTCCTCTATGCTTACTTTTTCATCGTTCCCAATGTAATTTTCACTTAAGATATAACCATATCCCAGCAAAAGGTTGTTGTTGTTTTCAGACAAGTTAGCACCAATTCCGGTTCTTAAAAGTAATTGCTCCAGGTCTCCAATAGCATCATAGTTACGGTATTGAACTTCATGATGCCAATTCCATTTGTTGTTGATTTGCTTGTTTCCAAAATAGATGATCCAATTTCCTAAGTTACTTTCCTGACCATATACACCAATGGTCAAACATAGAAAGGTAATAACGGCTGCGACTTTCATTTTTTGCGTTTTGTTGATCTCGAGGCTCAAAGATAGCATTTCTTAAAGCATCAGGATGTGATGCCTAAGAAAGAGATATAATTCAGTGGATTGATAATTTGTGATTTACTATTTGGATAAACCTCTATAAACTTCTTTGGTATGCTAACTTTTTTCTTTGTATGGTTCTTTCAATCATAGCAATTCGAAAATCTAATATTAATTCTTCGATTTGAATCGAAAACTTACTGTTAATTTTTCGATTTTACAATCAGACTAAAAAAAAATTCATTCGACTAAAAAAATAGTTGCTCAACTAAATTATTATTCTTAGCTTTGAATCATAAAGCAAGCCATTATGAGTCAACCACTAGAAAAGCTTACCCGAAAGGAAGAAGAAATCATGCAAGTGCTTTGGAAATTAGAAAAAGCCTTTGTGAATGATATCCGAGATGAATTGCCGGAACCCAAACCACATAGGAATACGGTATCCACTATGGTAAGAAACCTACAAACCAAAGGCTATGTAGGTCATGAAGCATTTGGTCCAACCCATCGCTACTATCCTATCGTCACCAAAGAAAGCTATAGCTCAGAATTCTTGGGTAGGGTAATGGACAATTACTTTGATCAATCCTATAAGAATTTGGTGGCCTTTTTTGCCAAGGAAGAGAAAATTTCCAAAAAGGATTTAGAAGAGATCATACGCATGATAGAGAAAGGAGACCAGTAAACGCTTTACTAATTAATTTCATTCCAATGTTATTTATTAATTATTGTATTACAGCAAGTATCATCTTGCTGCTATTAAGTGCATTTTATTGGTTACTGCTTAGGAGGGAAACCTTCTTCGGCTGGAATAGAATGGTATTACTGACCATCATATGTTTCACTTGTTTATTGCCATTACTTCCTATACCTCAAATCTCATTTTATTCTAATGACCTGCATGAAGCGCAGCAAGTATTGAATGAGATTACACAGGCCTTAGAAACTGAGGTTATCTCCACTTCTATACTTCAGGAATCTAATGAGCAGCTGAATCCAACTAAAAGCGCTACTAGTGTCACCTCAATTGATATCATTCTATTTGTTTATTGGATTGGGCTTGCCCTTTTTAGCTTTCGTTTTTTCATTCAACTACTATCTATATTACAGCAAATAAGGAAAGCAGATATCAATAAAGGGAAGCGGTATCATTTGGCGAGCATCCAGAAAGATATTGCTCCATTTTCCTTTGGGAAATACATCTTCTTAAACCCCAGCAAATACAATGAAGAGCAATTTGAACAAATTCTTCAGCATGAAAAGGTTCATGTGCGTTTCGGGCACACTTATGATATACTTTTAGCAGAATGCTTTACCATTTTCTTTTGGTTTAATCCATTTGCCTGGTTGGTCAGACATTTTATCAATCAAAATATTGAGTTTCAAGTGGACCAAACCATACTTGATCAAGGGGAAGATAGAAAAGTATATCAGTATCATCTTTTACAAATAGCTGTTCCCAATTTTCCATTGTCAATCACCACTAATTATAATCAATCACTCATTAAAAACCGTGTTATTATGATGAATCAAAAGAAGTCATCACTTAATGTTGCATTGAAATACCTGCTCCTATTGCCTTTTACAGTATTGGTAATGGCAGGTATCAATGCAAGAATCACTCAATTTCCTAGCTCCTTTACCACTGAAATGTCACAGCCGGTAAATATCTCACAATTTGAAGAAGGAGATGCTATTTATTTTATCATGAGCTTTAACATCAGCATGGCTGAAATCGAACGTGCCATGAAGGATCTTGAAAAGTATGGTTTGAAAATGACCATCAAAGATATGGAACGTGACGGCAAGGGTAATATTAGCTCTATTAGCATCACTATTAAAGATGAAGTAGGCAGCAATAGCAATAGCTTTTCTTCATCTGGTTCTGGTACACACAATAAGAAAATGTACATCTATCGCACTATAGGTGATGGAGATTCAAACATGAGTACCGGCTCAGGAGACAACTTTGACAATGTACGTGAAGTACCACCTTCTATTCGAACTAAGTTAAATAATTTGAAAAGTGGTTATTTGATTGGAGAGATATGACATCTTTTAATCTTTTGATCTTTTGATCTTTTGATCTTAGTTCGATTTTCTTGTTGATCAAGCAAAATCTTCTTACCAATTCTTTTCCCCATGGAGGAAAAGAGTTACATGGAGTTATCCTACTAATTTGTTTAGCCTGC
>JBCBCD010000303.1:0-7575 GCA_038530915.1 Bacteroidota bacterium | reverse complement strand
TCGACTTTCTTCCTACTCTTAGAGAAAAGTCACCAGCCAATATTGCTATAGCTTCTTTACTATTTAAATCTGAAGAACTCAGACATCCATTAGAATTAGACTATGTTGGATTTGATATTCCTTCAAAGTTTGTAGTAGGCTATGGCTTGGACTATGATAGTTTAGGCAGAGAATTGGATGCAATTTATCAATTGGCAGAATAGAATTATGGATTATAAGCAAATTACCCTTCAGGCGATTACAATTGTAAAATCAGTAAGAACTTTTATCAAACAAGAACTGGGTAAAGTAGATGCACAGGCAATAGAAGAAAAAAGTCTCAATAGTCTGGTTAGTTATGTTGATCGCACTGCCGAAGAAAAATTAGTGGATGGATTAGGTAAAATCCTTCCTCAAGCAACTTTCCTAACGGAAGAAGAAACGGTAGAACAGCAGCAGAGTGATCTCCAGTGGATAATTGATCCACTAGATGGAACGACGAATTTTCTTTTTAGTATTCCCATTTTCTCAGTAAGTGTAGCTTTAAAGCACAATGACGAATTAGTGGTTGGCATAGTTCATGAAGTCAATCAAGATGAAAGCTTTTACGCCTGGAAATCAGGAGGAGCTTATTTGAATGAAAAGCCAATAAGGGTGAGTCAAAATACCACCTTAGCAGAGGGACTCATTGCAACAGGCTTTCCATATTACGATTATAGCTTAATGCCCAAGTACTTTAATGCATTGGAAGCATTAATGCAAGGAACACGTGGCATTAGGCGATTGGGGTCTGCTGCTGTTGATTTGGCTTATGTAGCTTGTGGTCGATTTGATGCTTTTTATGAGTATAGTCTGAATATATGGGATGTAGCTGCAGGGATTTTGTTGGTCAGGGAAGCAGGGGGAAGAGTTAGTGATTTTAAAGGGCAAAAAGAAAATTTGACTGGAGCAGAAATTGTTGCAACCTCAGCTCAAGTATATGATCCATTCTTTAGTATTATCAATAAGGCATTTTATTGAAAGGCTTTTAGCTCTTTTTGAATACTAAGTAAGAGTTCTTCAGTTTTTGAGTTGAATACTTTGATGGTCTCGTACGATACTGCATGATTTAATTGAAACCCATAGGCCATTTCATAGATTTGAGCCAGAAATTCAGGTTCTTCTATATTGGCAAACTTTATGTAAGTAGCATATTTACCCTCCAATGTTCTGGTGCTGCTAATCAACGGAGCAAATTTATCCAGAAACTCTTTTTCAATATCCTCTATACTTTTTTGTACTTTGTATTGTTCCAATTCATAATACCTAGATATTAAGGTGCGAAGTTTTTTATTGGAAATTTTGAGGCCATTGGCTTTAGAAATTTCATAAGCATTACGGATGGGAAAATATCTTTCAAAGGTCATCATTTGCCCTACATGAATTTCAAAAGAATCTTGAATAACTTTTCCATCTGGTAGATAGTTGGTTAATTCGGTCATCGCATATTGTGCTTTACTTCTTCTTAGCAACATTTTATCAATTTGAGTGGATTCTTCTTCTAGATTGCTTTCCAATTCCGTTAGGATATATATTTCATTGATTTTTTCTTTTCGGACTTCATTCCAGTTGTTGATCTGAAGGGCTACCAAAATACCTATGACGACCAGTAAAATTTCACCAGCAGCGTAAGTAATATATTTTTTCACCCTATTTTCCATGATCAAACCTTGTCGAACTTTTCTTAGATAATTAAGCATATATGCATTTTAAAATATATTTAGATCAAGTCCAAATCTACTCGATGAGCTCTTAATGTGGTTTCGATATTAATATTCAACTTTTAAAAGGTAGGTAAGATTAGCAACTGTGTTGTGTGTTATGTGTACGGGAGCTATGTCGAATAACACATAACACACAACACGAGACAATATTTTTATGTCTATTTGATACTAACATTCATCGAACAATTAATTGCGTCCGAATGATTTGAACTACTTTCAGGCATCTTATTTCTTAAGGAAGATGAATTGACATTATGAAGCTTCTTGAAAATATTAAAATAGCAATCGATTCTATACGATCGAATCTCTTGAGAGCCATACTTACCCTGATGATCATCGCATTGGGCATTATGGCCTTGGTTGGTATTCTTACGGCCATTGATAGTGCCATCTATTCTTTAAATGATAATCTTTCTTACATTGGTGCCAATACTTTTGATGTTGATCCTAAGGGATCAGGTATTAGTGGCAACAATAGAGGACGTCGTGCTAAGAGAGGCGAGCCTTTTAGTTATAAGCAGGCGACAGAATTTAAAAAACGTTATCGTTTTCCTTCTCGCGCTTCTGTCTCTATGTGGTGTACCGGTAGTGCCACCATCAAATATGCTAATGAAAAGACCAATCCTAATGTATTGATCTTTGGTGTCGATGAAAACTATCTGGATGCAAAAGGTTTTGAGATAGAAGTAGGTCGCGGTATTACGGGCAAAGAAGCAGCCAATGGAGGATATATATGTCTGGTAGGCTCTGATGTAGTGAGTAAACTATTCAAAGGGCGAGCAGATAAAGCACTTGATAAAGTGATTGCTGCCGGTAATATCAAATTTAGGATAGTAGGAGTTATCAAGGCCAAAGGTTCTTCTATGAATGAGAGTGAGGATAGAAGGATTATGATTCCTTTGCAGACGGCCAAAAGGTATTATGGTACTTCTAATACCAATTATAATCTTTTAGTAGCTGTACAAGATGCAACACAAGTAGATAATGGTATTGCTGTAGCCACTGGTTTGTTACGTAATATTAGAGGACTAAAAGCTGCTGAAGAAAACGACTTTGAAATTTCTAAGAGTGATGGTGTGATTGATGTCATCAAAGAGAACACGCTCTATTTTAGGTTGGCAGCTATTGGTATTGGATTGATCACGCTCGTTGGAGCGGCCATCGGTTTGATGAATATCATGTTGGTAACCGTAACAGAAAGAACTCGAGAGATTGGTATTCGAAAAGCAATAGGAGCTAATAGTAGAACCATTTTAATTCAATTTTTAACTGAAGCTATTGTTATTTGCCAATTGGGAGGTATTGCGGGCATTATCCTGGGAGTACTGGTAGGCAATGTTGTTACCTATCTTTTAGGCGGTAATTTCTTATTCCCTTGGTTGTGGATCACTATAGCCGTATTGACCTGTACTTTCGTAGGGTTATTGTCAGGCTTATACCCTGCCTTAAAGGCTGCAAGGTTAGATCCAATCGAATCATTAAGATATGAATAATAAATAATAGTTTATTCTTTACATTTGAGTCCATTTGCTAAAAGCAAATGGACTCAAATGTTTTAAGAATACATGAATCGTTCCTTTTTTCTCAATCTGGTTTTCTTAATTGCCATCAATGTATTGATCAAGCCATTTTATCTATTTGGTATTGATCGAGTGGTACAGAATACAGTCGAAGATGGAGCGTATGGACTTTATGCCGTTTTCTTTAACTGGGCTTATATTTTTGTAATTATCAATGATCTGGGCATTTATAACTTCAACAATAAGACCATTGCCCAGCACCAGCATCTGCTGGATAAGTACTTTTCTAATATCCTCGTATTAAAGTTGTTATTATCCATCCCCTACTTGCTCCTATTGGTTGTGGTGATAAAGCTATCTGGTTACGAGTGGAATCAATTCCAATTATTACTTCCCATTGCGATCAATCAATTGTTGGTCTCGTTGATCATGTATTTAAGATCTAATATTTCCAGCTTAGGCTACTATACTTTAAACAGTGTCTTTTCAGTCCTTGACAAAGTATTAATGATATTGATTTGTGTACCATTGCTTTGGATCAGCAGTTTTAGTGAAGTATTTAGAATTGAATGGTTTATCTGGGCTCAGACGATATCTCTTGCTGTTACTGCTTTAGGAGCCTTTTTGTGGACTTTCAGGAAAGTGCGATATTTCAAGTTAAAGGTGAATATTTCTTTCCTTTTAGTTATTGCCAGGCAAAGTTATCCATATGCTTTGATTGTTTTGTTGATGAATGTATATACACGAACTGATGCGATTATGATTGAGCGTTTGATAGCAAATGGTAAAGTAGAAGTAGAATATTATGTTTCCGCATTTAGATTGTTTGATGTAGCAAATATGTTTGGGTTATTATTTGCTTCTCTGCTATTACCGATGTTCTCAACGTTGATCAAAAATAGTTTGAAAGAACTGACTGAACTCTACCACTTAGGTTTACAAATCATTATTGCCGGAACTTGCGTAGGTGTCATTGCCATTATTTTCAATAGGCAGATCATTATGGAAGTATTGTATGATAATGGAGGGTATTATAGTGGCAACATATTGGGCTTATTGATGATTGGTTTTATGGCTGTCAGTATAACACATATTACCGGGACTTTATTAATGGCTGCCGAACAGATTAAGCCATTGAACCGGATTTTCTTTACTGCTGTATTTCTTAACATTGGCTTGAATTTTATATTAATTCCAAAGTACGAATCTATTGGTGCAGCATTGACAACATTAATCACTCAATGTTTTATTGGTGTTATGGAAATCTATTTAGTTAGCAAGTATGTTGGCATCAAGATTTCCAATAAAATTATTTTTAAGGTAGTAGTCTTAATCCTTAGTATGGTTTCCATTGGTGCTCTTTTAGGACAACTTTCTATTCCATGGATGTTAAATTTTACAGCTCTGATACTATTAGGAATGATTTTATCCTTTATATTGCGGCTTGTAAACATTCCTCAATTGTTACAACTCGTTCGTCAAAAGGAGTAACACCATACAGATACTTCCATAATACTTTCCTCTAAATTGATTTTTGGATAAAGAAAAATAGTTCTTTAGGGTATGACTATTTGTCAAAGTTCACTGTTTTTCTACTTTTGCGAAACAAATTATACGGATGAATTATCAAGAAAGTCTTTTGGGCGTAATTAGAACGTTGTACAGTAAGCGCAGATATATTATAATTATTTGCTCAGTTGCAGTTTTTATGACCGTTATTATTTCTCTGTTTCAACCCAACTACTTTAAGGCAACTACACTTTTCCTGGCAGGTAGCCCTGATCAGGCGAATCCTCAATTGGTATTCGAAAGAGGTTCCCGAGAAGCGGGATATTATGGCAATGACTATGATATTGATCGGATTTTAACCATTTCCAACTCCTCTGAACTAGTAAATTTTCTGGTAGATAGCTTTAATCTTTATGAGCATTACGATATCGACACCTCAGATATCAAAGCACCATATAAGGTTCGTAAGGAGCTTTCAAAATATTTTGAGATCATCAAGACCGATAAGGATGCTATTAAATTATCAGTAGAAGATGTAGATAAATTTAAAGCGGCAAACATGGCGAATGCTGCCAGAATGAAAATGGACTTAATAGTTCAAAACCTGATTAAGAGTACACAAGCTAAAACGCTTAACAACTTTGAAAAATCTATCACTGATCAAAATCAAAAACTTAAAGAAATCAGTGATACATTGATCAAAGTACGTAATCAGTACGGTATTTTTAATACTACTGCTCAAGGAGAGCTTCTTACAACAGATCTATCTAATTCAGAAAATAGCTTAGTATTGAATCAAACCAAATTAGAAGTGCTAAAATCTGGGCGTGGATCTTCAAGAGTAGTTCGTGATTCCGTATTAAAGATAGAAGCTTTAGTTGCAGGCTTAAAACAAAAAATTGATACGCTTAAAGTCCAATTAAAGCATTTCAATGAAGGAATGCCTCAAGTTAACACCTTAGAGAAACAGTATTATGAGTCCAACGAAACTATTGCAACTTTACAAGAGCGATATAAAAAACTGCAAAATGCTTATGAATCCAATGTACCAGCTACAATTTTAATTGAAGAGGCTGAAGTGCCCATTGTAAAATCACGTCCTAGAAGGTCTATATGGGTCATTCTTGCCGGATTTATTTCTTTTGTTTTTGCTGTGGTTGGTGTTTTACTATTTGAAGCTTATAAAGAAATTGATTGGAAAGAGGTACTGGAAGGTAAAGAGCTTAAAGAAAAAAATGCCAAAGCATAGTGGATAAATTAAGAGTAAATAGCAACTTCATTGCATTGGATAAAATTCAAGATTATCTTCATTGGATTTGGGGAGGTATTGTTTGTTTGTCTCTTGTATTAGCTTTTATACTTGACTTTTATCTAATAGCAGGTTTACCATTAGCCTTCCTTTTGGTATATGTAACGATAGTTGATTTTAGAAAAGTCTACTATCTTTTACTGGTCAGCATTCCTATTTCCACAGAGTTTTATTTTCCAGGTGGCTTTGGAACAGATTTGCCGACGGAGCCTTTGATGATTGGCTTGATGGGGACTTATATTCTTTACATTATTAATAATGTTAGAGATCTTGACCTAAGAGAGTACAAACATCCATTGACTTTACTCCTAATTATTCATCTATTTTGGATTTACACGACAACGATAACTTCTGATTTGCTTTGGGTTTCTTTAAAGTTTTCCTTGTAAAAAACATGGTATGTGATCTCTCTTTTTTTCTTTTCAACTTTACTGTTGCGAACTAAAAAAGCGATAAAGAATTTCTTTTGGTGCATTTTTATTCCTTTAATGATAACGGTTTTAATCACCTTGCTCAGACATGCGATGATTGGTTTTTCTTTTCAGGATGTACACACTATTTTTCATCCTTTTCATAGAAATCATGTTAATTACGCTGCATTGATTGCACTTTTCTTTCCTTTTGTTATAAATGCTTTAAGTTGGTATCCAAGAAAGAGTACTACTTGGTATTTGATCGCTTTGTGCATACCGATTTTATTAATCGCCACTTATCTGTCTTTTACTCGTGCAGCTTATGTTGCTTTGATTATAGCCGGAGCTTGTTACTTTGTATTTAAATGGAAATTAATTCGTTATGCTATTCTTGCTGCTATCATTATTGCCCCAATGGTGGTCAACTATGTTGTAGAAGACAATAAATACCTTGAATTTGCACCTGACTATAATCGTACGGTTACTCATACCAAATTCAATAACTTAATTGATGCGACCTACAAGGGAGAAGATATTTCTACGATGGAAAGGGTGTACCGATGGGTAGCAGGTGGACATATGGTAAGTGCTCACCCTTTAGTAGGGGTTGGGCCAGGAAATTTCGTCAATTTTTATCGATCTTATACGGTCAATAGTTTTCAAACCTATGTAAGTGACAATGAAGACAACTCAGGCATTCATTCCTATTATTTGATGACTATGGTAGAGCAAGGTATTCCGGGGCTGTTGATTTACTTGCTTTTGTGTTTTGCTACCTTGATTATGGGAGAACGAATTTATCATCGATTGGTTGATCCATTCTGGAAAAATACAGTGATGGCGGCTTTGTTGTGTATGATTATTATTGACGCTTTCCAGATCATCAATGACATGTTAGAAACAGATAAAATGGGGCCTTTCTTCTTCTTTACGATTGCTATTTTGATTGTAGCTGATTTGCACCACCGGAAAAAACGGTTTAGAGGTTTAAACTCTAAAAATTGAGTTTCATTCCAAGTCCAATACCAACTAAACCAATAACCAAGCTAATACCCATATAGCTTAGCCCTAAGTTGATTTTG
>JBCBCD010000302.1:0-7588 GCA_038530915.1 Bacteroidota bacterium | reverse complement strand
GGATGCAAATTGTAGATTGGCAAAAACTTCCTGTAGTTATTTTTTTACATCACTACCTAAGGATTGCCTGAGTGTGACATATTTTTGGAAAGCACTGTCTAATTCTTCCAATGAGATAGGTTTCAGCAGATAGTCAATACCATTCGTTTTAAAAGCTTTCAAAGCATATTCATCATAGGCGGTGGTAAAAATAACCGGAAAGTTAAGATCGATTTTTTCAAAAATATCCAAACTAAGGCCATCAGCAAGTTGTATGTCAAAAAAGCCAAGATCTGGTGCCTCATTATTTTTTAACCATTCCAGGGAAGAAGTAATGCTATCCAGCACCGCTAAAACTTCGATCTCCTTATCATAACGATGAATAAGGTTAACCAATCTTTCAGCAGCCAATATTTCGTCTTCAACAACTATTACTTTCATGATTATGCAGCTTGAATGAGCGGAAGCTCTACAATAAATTGATCCTTTTCCTCATAAACCTTTACTTCTTTGTGGGAGAAATGGTGATAGCGTTGGTTGATATTTTTCAGCCCTACTCCTAAGCTATCCTGCACCTGATACTTTCTTTGCAGGTTATTCGAAATAATTATTTTATTTAAACCTTTAGTTTGCGAAAGTACAATGTGAAGGGGTTGATCTTTAGAAATAATGTTGTGTTTAATTGCATTTTCCAATAGCATCTGAAGACTTAATGGAGGAATGAAAAAGTCTTCAGACTGTTGGATTCGGTTATCTATGTGTAGGTTTTCACCAAATCTGATTTTTAGCAAAAACACATAAGCTTCCATAGCCTCTAACTCCCTGTATAATGGCACCAGTTCTTCCTGGCTCATTTCCAATACATATCTGTAAACCTTTGACAACTGTTGAATAAAACGCTCACTCAAATCCGGGCTCTTATGTACTAATGCCGTAAGTACATTCAAATTATTAAAAAGGAAATGAGGATTGATCTGGTTTTTTAATCCTTCATATTGTGCCGCTAGATTGGCTCTTTTCAATTCTTCAATATTTTTGATAGATTCCCGCCATTGGATAAAAAAGCCTCGACCATGCAGAAATGTTGCTACTATGAAGGTGATCATTAGTACATGGTAATAGTATTCCCGCCCCAGACTATTTATTACCTGCATAGGCGTTAAACTACAGCAAATACCATATATTAACACTTGAACTCCTATAGCAATAATTATAGTAACCAAGATGGTAGTTACAATGGTAACCATTAAGCGTTTGATAGGCTTTTCTGTCCATGAAATCTGTATCACTTCTGCCAACAAACCATTGCCCACACTCAAAAGGAAAAAAAGTAGACCGTTGACAATAAAAACCCTAGACAGACCTTTCCAACTGTAGTTAAGATAATATGGAATAAACAACAAAGTACAAGCTATTCCTCCAATGATAAAGTATCCTATCAACCTTTTAATGGTCACTTGCCGTGTAACTAAATGATCTTTTTGATTTTCTTCCATTGATTTAAATTAAAAATAAAGTACAAGTATTTCCTTATTTCAAGCTAATTTGAAAAAAAATGATTCATTTTGCTATGAGATAATTAGAGTAGACTCATCACCTCACGGCGTGAGGTGATCAGTCTACTCTAATTTTATTCTATTGCTTCTTACCACCAGCTTGCTTTAAATAATAATCGACTATCTCTTCTCCCCAATTTGGATGAATGGATGACTTAGGGGTGAAGTTTTTGTACTTTTCCTTCGCTTTTTTGAAAATTGGTAAAGCATTTTCAGCACCACCACCGATAAAAGCAGGCATGTGGAAGATTTGTTGAGCCATTACACAATCTGCTCTTGGATTGTCTGGATCAAGACCAGTCGCCTTTCCACAACTAGCCATTACTAAATTAGTATAGGTTGGACCATTATTTTCGTAATCTTCCCATATTCTTCCTTGATAAATATGAGCTTGTAAAGCATGCAATTCCGCTTCATCTGAGTTGATTTTAAGAGCTTGATCCAATTTGGTCTGTGCCTGCCCTACAAAACTCTTTACTTTAGCAGTCTCTCCATTATTATTGTGTATGCCAGCTATCAACATTCTAGTTTGTGCTCCATAATATAATGGTAACCAATTAGAAGATTCGACCTCTGCTATGCGATCAAATACATTCATTACTTCTGTTAATTCAGCTACAGTTTTAGCATTTTTCAAGTTGGCAATATTGGCTTCCATTTTTGTTACAAAAGCCTCATTTTGAGCAACAACAATACTTGTACATAAGAAGGTAAGTGCGATGAAATTGATTAATTTTTTCATTTTCTATAGATTTTTATACTAGATTTTAAAATTATTGACCGATTGAAATAAAGAGGCCTGTAAAGACAAACTGATTAGCAGGCGTTTGTATGGCAACAGATGAAAATTGTCCATTCTGATCAGGTGTATCGCTGTATCTTCTTCCAAATGTCTGCTCAAACCCAAGCAGGTTATTGACAGATACATACAGCACTGAGAAATTATCAAATACCCTTGTGAGGAAACTGAAATTAAAACTCAAATCCTGAAAAGCCTTTGTCCTATTTTCATTAAAAGCAAGTCCATTGGGATCGTCATATACTCTTGGACTTGAATAGGCATAAGTCATACCCATAATGGTATTGATTGCCGGTAGTTGTTGCTTATAGACCACGCTTATATTATGTCGAGAAGCAAAACCCGGAATAGCCAATTCAGGAGCATCCAATTGCAATCGTTTGGTATCCAGGTAGCTGTAAGACAACCAAAAATCTACATTTTTGAAAGTCTCTTGATCTCTGTAGAAGACATCAATTCCCCTGGCATATCCATCTCCATTGTTGGAACTGTTCCATACCTGATTAGGGGTGAAAACAACCAGGTCGAGGTAATCTTTTTGATACAATTCAAAACGGAAAGTTCTTTTGTCTTTTCGCCACTGATAATTGGCTATCCAATGAGTAGCTCGTTCATAATTCAAATTCCTATTTTGTATCCAAAATTCTTTTTCCGGGTTTTGAACGAAGACTCCATAGGCGAAAGAAAGTTGGCTGTGCTTAGCTGTTTTATAAGCTAAAGAAAGCCTGGGTGCCACATTTACTTCGTCCACTAATGAAGAATATTCAGCTCTTGCCCCCATTCTAAACATCAGCTTATCTGAAAATTTCCAGTCTAATTCATAAAAGTTGGCCCAATAATTATCAGCAAGGAAATAGGATTGCTTGTTTTCAGGGCTAAAATCCATGCTTTGTTCATAACTATCGTACCAATAAGTCAGGCCAGTCCGTAAAGTCATGTCATCATTAGCAAAAAATGAAAGCTTAACTTTTGATTGCAAGGCATTGTCATTGATCCTGATGCCAATACGTTCATTAATTTGATCAACATCATGAGAAAAAGCCGTTCCTATCCAAATGGACCATTTTTCACTAAAAATATTTTTATAGGTAGAGTTGACATAAGTATTGTTATTGGATAAGTCGACTCTGGCATTCTCCAGTACATTTTCTGCTTTTGGATAATCCAGACCAAAGGCACTATTGCTGGTTTGAACTTGGAATTTGAATATGCCGTTTTTCCCTGATAGTTTTCTATAAATCAATTGACCATTCATTCCCTGTGGTGCTTTGTGCCAATTGATGTTTTGAGGTATTAAGCCAACATATGGTGTCAAGTTGGTATAATCGGCTGTCACCGATAAGCTACTTTTATCCCATACTTCGGTATGTCCTGCACCTAAGCCTATTGACATCAAAGAAATGCTGGTTAAATTTTGCGGAGCCAAATCCTGTGTATTCAAAACCAAAGCTGATGATAATGCTTGACCATATTCTGCTGAGTAGCCTCCGGTGCTAAACATGGTTCCTTTGAATAAGAAGGGAGAAAAGCGATTTCGAGTAGGAAGGTCAGGTAAAGTCGAATTGAAAGGTTTCAATACCAACAAACCGTCAATAAAAGTCTTTGTCTCATAAGCGGCTCCTCCCCTTACAAACAATTGTCCCTCCTCTCCCACTCTTTGTGTTCCGGGTAATGTATTTAAAGCACCTGCTATGTCAGCGGTAGCACCAGCAGTAAGTGCTATATCTAAAGACTTCAATAAGACGGCTTTTTTCTCGTCACTTGCTTCGAAAGAACCTGCAGTAATTACCAACTCATTGAGTTCATTCACCAATTCTTTGAGTCTTACTTCATTTGTAATGGTATCCGTATCGATGATAATCGCTATCTCTTGTGTTTCAAAACCTACATAAGAAATAACAAGCACAGCAGAATCCATGAAGGCAGAAGAGCTAAAATGATAATGGCCTTCCATATCACTTGTAGAGCCATCATAAGTCCCCGATAAATAAACATTAGCACCAATTATTGGATTTCCAACGGCATCCTTGATCTGTCCGTTGAAAACTGTTTGGCCTGAGCTTTGGTAATAAAGTAGAAACAGGAAACTGAAAATCAATATTAGTCGAAGCATTTTTTTAATTGTTTATTCACTTCAAACTTCTTATGATTTTCAACGGAAAAAAACTTTACTCTACTCACTTGTATGTAAGTATAACCCAACTGTAATTTTTAAATACTGAACTGTTTATTGATTCCAGCCTTCAAAATGTAAGATCTTTGCGCTGGTCAATTGGTTGGTAAAAATATAGTGAAGTAAGTTGTACCAATTGGGACCTGTATCCAGAATGAGGCTATCAGACGATATGGCTATTCTAGAAGATTGAATCATGATAGAATCAGGATCATTGGGCAATTCAGTTGTCCACTCAAAATCGTGCGTTTGTCCAACTTTATCAATGATGCTTTTAATTTGACCAGAATTAGATACAGGTCTGTCTATCAACCAAGTACACTCTCCCACTTGAAGTTCTTGCAGAGCTGCTCCTACAGCTACAATAGACTGCTGTGTTTCCATAACCCGGCGGTAGGTACCATGTACACTTGCCAAATCACGATAAGTACCATCCATACAACGAAATATATAAGCATTAGAAAGGGCACTTTCAACCGTAATCAATACATTTAGCGCATCGATGTAAACTGCCTGATTGATCAAATCCTCATCATTCAATTCTTTATCATGGCGGTTAATTTTTTGAATTTCGGTGCAAACAATTCTGAGCAAGGCTTTTCTTTGACGTTCTTTTAAGCGATACCTATCTCCTACCAACTTGATAGAAGCTTTTTCGCCATATCCCCTTCCAAACAACCAGGAAAGGTCTGCCAAAGCTAGAGAAAGCATAGGTATTTGATTTTCTGCGAACAACTTCGCATCAGAAGGGTGAGCACCACGATGTTTTCGTTTGTCTGGCATTGATTGAAGGAATGGATCTTTCAATCTAAAAAAAATCTGCGAGAAGAGACGTTAAAGAAGACTAAAAGTTAAAAGAGAGCTACAAGATCAATTTACAACAGCTAATTTTTCTCAAACTGATCTACCCTGCTAAGGTCCGTAGCTCCCGAACAACTTATAGATAATTCCCATTACATGCGTGTAAAATGTCTAATTATGTTTCCTCAATGAAGTTGGATTGTATGTTTATTTTTCCCCTTTTTAGAATAAATTTTGTTTTTCTCATTTGTATCGTTCAAATTTCCCAGATTAAAAGATCTGCCATCATAGATTTCAAACTGAATTGTTTGCGTGTTCAATAATTTGGCGATCGACTTTTTTTTACTAGTTTTCGTGTGTTTTCACTTACACTTTATCTAATTACAACTATCGTACCAAAAATGAAATTAACGCCGAATTATTTATTATTTTTTTTAATACTTGCCGTTTTTGCTTGTCAACAAGCACCACAAGCAGATACTCCGATCTATGAAATCCATAAAAGTGTAGTAGCAGATAGTGCTATGGTTGTTGCTGCACATCCTCTTGCTACTCAGGTAGGTTTGGATGTTTTAAAGAAAGGAGGAAACGCAATAGATGCAGCAGTTGCAGTACAATTTGCCTTAGCTGTAGTCAACCCCAGAGCCGGTAATATCGGTGGTGGTGGATTTATGGTTTATCGAGGCAATGACGGATCTGTTGATGCAATTGATTACCGTGAAAAGGCACCAGCTGGTGCTCATCGTGATATGTACCTCGATAGTATTGGAGATATTATTCCAAATCTAAGTAGAGTGGGTCACCTCGCTAATGGTGTACCCGGATCAGTATCTGGCTTAACAAAAGCACATTCAAAACATGGTCGTTTGCCCTTTGCAGATGTAATCAATCCCGCAATTGAATTGGCTGCTGATGGATTTAAAATTACACGTATAGAAGCAGCAAGGTTAAATCGCTTACAAGAGGCTTTCAATAAAGTAAATACTCAACCATCCGTATTTGTCAAGGATACTTTCCTAATTGGTGAATTATTGGTTCAGAAAGATCTTGCCGAAACACTAACACGTATTAGAGATAATGGCCGCGATGGTTTTTACAAAGGAAAAACCGCACAGTTAATTGTTGAAGAAATGCAAAGAGGTGGTGGATTGATTAGTTTAGAAGACCTTGCCAATTATGAAGCTCAATGGCGTACTCCATTAACTTCAGATTATAAAAACTATAAAATCATATCCATGCCACCAGCTTCCAGTGGTGGAGTGGCTTTGATCCAAATGCTGGAAATGATAGAACCCTACCCTATCTCAGAATGGGGCATGCATGATCCAAGAAGTATGCACTTAATGGTAGAAGCCATGCGTCGTGCTTATGCTGATAGAGCAGAACATTTGGGTGATAGCGATTTTTACGATGTTCCTTTAGAAAGCTTGATGGATAATGCGTACCTGATGGAGCAAATGGAATCTTTTTCTGTAGATAGTGCCGGAAGTAGTGAGTCTATCTTAGCCGGAAATTTTGAATTGAGAAAAGAAAGTTTTGAAACTACTCATACTTCAGTAGTTGATGCAGAAGGCAATGCAGTTTCTGTTACGACTACCATCAACTCTGGTTATGGAAATAAATTGGTAGTAGGAGGAGCAGGCTTCTTTATGAATAATGAGATGGATGATTTCAGTTCTAAACCAGGGGTTCCCAACCAATTTGGTTTAGTTGGAGCTGAAGCCAATTCTATACAGCCAGGAAAACGCATGTTGAGTTCTATGACACCTACGATATTGGAAAAAGATGGCGATTTATTTATGGTAGTAGGTGCACCAGGTGGTTCAACCATTATTACAGCCGTCTTCCAGGTCATCGTGAATGTGATTGAATTTGATCAAAATTTGGCGGAAGCTGTAAGTGCAGTACGTATCCATCATCAATGGTTGCCTGATGAAATAAAAGTCGAGGGAGGTGAATTTGATAGTTTGGTTACGGCCAACCTGGCCGCTAAAAATATTGGCCGAAAAAGAATCGACGGTATAGCACTTAAGCAGATGGAAAACATGGGACATAAAATTGATATGGTCACTCGTATGGCGCTTGTTAAAGCTGTACATGTCATGGAAGATGGAAAATTACATGGCATGGGCGATCCACGGAATCCGGATGATGATGCCAAAGGATATTAATGTTAGTTTAAAAGTTTAGATGTTTAGGGGTTTAGTTATTTCTTGTTAGGTAGCTAAATCTCTATTTTTATGGAGATCTAATAACCCAAGAATCCATTTATGAAAATCT
>JBCBCD010000301.1:0-7606 GCA_038530915.1 Bacteroidota bacterium | reverse complement strand
TGGGACAACACCCGCTACCTGGATTGGAATTTCTTTGGCAGAAGAAGGCTGTTGTTGCCATCTCTTGTGGTACAGCAGCTACTTCCACAGTTGATTGAGTTTCAGAAGAAGGATCTGCAGCTGGTTCACAGGCTACCAATAAGAAGATTGAAAATAAAGTCAAGTATAGGTATTTCATAATCTTTATTTGTAATGTAAAAAGTAAAGAGGGCTGAGAAATGCTCAACCCTCTTCAAAACTATAAAAATGAATAGATGTTTACATCTACTGAAAAAATCTAAGATTGTACAGGTTCTCTACCTCCATCCAAAAAATCTTGATAGTCTTTCAATTCACTCCATTTACCTTCAGCAGCCAATTTTGCTTGCTTTGGCCAGGTATCAGGTACAGCCAATTTGTATTTGTCGCCTGCTTCTCTAAGTATTTCTTTTAATTTACTCACACTAGTAGCAGCTAAATCGGACCAAGTATTGATACCCGCTGCTTTCATAAGCCCGTCTATCTTGGGACCAATTCCTTCTACTATTGTCAAATCTTCAGGATTATTAGAAAATCCAAGAATGGTCATTGCCATCTTTAGAACTTTAGACGGGTTTTCTTTTCCACTGGCCTCAGCACCAGCAGCGCCTAAGAAACGTTGGTATGCAATCAATTCATCCCATTTGCCTTGAGCTGCCAGTTGAGCTTGCTTTGGCCAGGAAGAAGTGTTGTGCATTTTATTTCTTTTATTTGCCGCAACGATTATTTCACTCAATTCTTCCGGAGTCTTAGCACTCATATCCGCCCAGGAGTTAATACCTCCTGACTTCAAAACTTCTTCTAATTTGGGCCCAATACCTTCAATGATTTGAAGATTATCATTTGCATAAATAGAAGAATAATTAATGCTGGTATCCCTATTCTCAGGTCCTGCTCCGTCTCTCAATTTAGCGACGATCATATCTACTTTCGAAGGCGTATCAAAATCCCCCGTATTGTCCCTTCCTGCATCCAGGAACTTCTGCATATCTATCAACTCTTTCCATTGTCCTTGGGTAGCATAGGTAGCTTGTTGAGGCCAGGAGTCTGTATTGAGGACCCTAAAGTTTTTACTTTGATCAAGCAAAATGGTTTTTAATTCTTCTGGCGTCTTTCCTGCCACATCAGACCAATTGTTAACACCACCAGCTTTTAGAGCAGCTTCAGATTTGGCGCCAACACCTTCTATAACTTGTAAGTTATCAGTAGATAACAATCGGTTATAATCATCAAAGTTGGTATCTCTTTTTGCTCTGACACCGTAATATAAGTTGGCTTTAGCTACACCATCGTCTCCTAAGACTCTTTGTAGGGCAATCAATTCATCCCATTTGCCTTGAGCTGCCAATTTTGCTTGTTGTATCCAGCTTTCTGGCTCCAAATCAGCATACTCAGGTCCGGCTGCTGCCAAGATGGCTTTAACTTCCTCAGGTGATTTGCTAGCTAAAGCTCCCCAATCATTGATGCCACTATTTCTCAATATGCTTTCTATGCTTGGATCTATACCTTCTATCATTCGTAAATCGGTAGGTAAAAATACGGAAGCATAATTGTATCCTCCTTCTCCATCATCATCTGTATTTTTAGGAGATTCAGAAGCTACCAGTGCATCAGTTTCTTCTGTAGATTCAGTATTTACTTCTGCCATTTGAGATTTAAGCAATACCAGATCAGCTTCTGTAGACCTTAGGCTGGAGCGCAATGCACGATTGTCTTTTTCAGCTTCACCCAATTGATATTTTAATTGAGTAATTTTTGAACGATCATCTGTTAATTCCTTTTCTGCTTTAGCTCTTAGGGCTTTTTCTTCTTCAAGCTCTTGCTTGATTTTATCAGACTTGCGTTTATGATGCCCCCAGATAAGATAACCCAAAAATAAACCTACCAAAAGTGGAAAGATCATATTGATCAACCACCAATAAAGAAAAGTGTTTTCCGTTAATATTTCTGTTATATTTCCCATGATTTGGATAGTTAAGATTCTTACTAATTGGATTCTGAATTGGTTTCGTTTTTAATTAGCCGCACTTCCACTCTTCTGTTTTCGTACCTCCCTTCTTCCGTTTCATTTGAACGAACAGGTTGTGATTTCCCTTTAGTATCAGCGGTAATCAACTTGGTATCAACTCCTTTATTAATGAGTAGATTAAGGATCTGCATGGATCTACGCATCCCAAGGTCATTGTTAAATTCGTCACCACCTACATTATCCGTATGCCCGGTAAGTTCAATAGATTCACCTGTCTCTTTCACCCTTTCTGCCAATTTCTCCAGATAATCATCCACTTTAGGGTCATAGATTTTTTCAATGGAATTAAAAGGAAATCGAATCAAAATTCTATCAGCTAATTCCTCTATCGTTTCAACTTCCTGTTCTTCAGGAGTATTCCATTCAAATTCAATGGCTTCAAAATATTGAAACTTAGCATTGGCAGGAGCATCATCCGCTCGGGCACCTAAGCGAATGCGATCGGCAGGTACTCCAGCCTCAATAAACATTGCTTTGAGTGCTTCAGCTCGTGCTAAACCAATATTCTCCGTGCCTTCAGGATTGGTTTCATCCCCGAAGTAAATGCCACGAATTTCTAAAATATTATTATCTGTCATTTGATCGGTAATGTCTTTTTGCATAGCAGCAAAACCATCAGTAGTGTAAGGCTTTTGATCAGACCACAAAAAGCCTAAGGGATAATTATTGACTGGCGGAGCAGTACTATCAATGGCAGTAATCGTATCTTCTCCTGTTCTGCAATGCGGACACAATGTGTCATAACATCCTTGAGCAATGAAGATGGTGTAAAGCAGCCATAGTACTATGAGCGCCAGAATCCAGAGATTCCGAGATTGGGTACTCATATGGTTATTTCAAATTGGTTAACAAAGCTTTTATTATAGCTCAGATCATCACACGTTCCTCGTTCTGAGCCTCCTGAATTCTATTTTTCTCGACTTTACTATACCCCAAAAACAAAGCTTTCGGGATAAAGTGAAAATCAAGAAAATATTATTGGCTGTAATACCAAAGCGGTAAGACAGCCATTGTCTTTTGTTTGTTGCATCGTATACTTGAAACCTGCTGCTTTACTTCTGTTGCGATCTTTCAAGTATGTTTGTAATATAAGGAATTGTAAGAGATTTTAGGCGAAGTAATGGAGCAATATTAACATTCAAATAGAGTTTTCTTAAGAAAAAAGAAGAAAAACAGGATTTCTATCCATATTATCACGATCTCCATCGATAGAGCACTGTATTGGTCCAACTACTTTTATTATATTTGCGTTTCTTACAAAAAAGAAAATTGTTTCAAAATACAATTCAATGTTTGATAGTTTAAGCGATCGTTTAGAAGGTGCCTTTAAGACGCTAAGGGGTGAGAATAAATTGACTGAACTTAATATAGCTCAGTCTGTTAAAGAAATACGCCGTGCATTGGTTGCAGCCGATGTTAACTACAAGATTGCCAAAGAGTTTACCGATAAAGTAAAAGATAAAGCATTAGGAACTGACAATGTCCTTTCATCTGTAAAGCCTGGTCAGTTGATGGTTAAGATTGTGCAGGATGAATTGACCTCCCTGATGGGTGGAGAAGCAGTTGAAATCAATCTGAAAGGAAAACCAAGTGTTGTATTGATTGCCGGACTTCAAGGGTCTGGTAAAACTACATTTTCGGGTAAACTGGCCCACTTTTTAAAGACCAAGAAAAAGAAGAGTCCACTTTTGGTAGCCTGTGATGTTTACCGTCCAGCCGCGATTAACCAGATCAGTGTGCTTGGAGAACAAATAGGTGTACCAGTATATAAAGAAATTGAAAATAAGAATCCGGTAGAAATTGCTGCCAATTCTATCGCACATGCCAAAGCACATAGTTTCGATGTGGTCATCATAGATACTGCGGGTCGTTTAAGTGTAGATGAGGAGATGATGAATGAGATCTCTAACATCAAAAATGCCATCGTACCTGAGGAAGCCCTTTTTGTAGTGGATTCCATGACAGGCCAGGATGCAGTGAATACTGCAAAAGCCTTTAATGAGGTGATCAATTACGATGGGGTCGTGTTGACCAAGTTGGATGGTGATACAAGAGGTGGTGCAGCTCTTTCTATTAAATATACTGTAGGAAAACCGATCAAATTTGTAAGTACAGGTGAGAAAATGGATACCCTGGATGTATTTTATCCAGATCGTATGGCTCAGCGAATTTTGGGGATGGGTGATATTGTCTCTTTGGTAGAAAAAGCACAGGAGCAGTTTGATGAGAAAGAGGCGAAGCGTATTGAGAAGAAAATCCGTAAGAACAAATTTGACTTCAACGATTTCCTTACTCAGATCAACCAGATCAGAAAAATGGGTGACCTGAAAAGTTTGATCAATATGATTCCGGGGATGAGCAAAATGACTAAAAACCTGGAAATTGATAATAATGCTTTCAAAAAAGTAGAATCCATCATCTACTCGATGACCCCTCAGGAAAGAGAGAATCCGGAGCTTTTAAACATTAGTAGAAAAAAGCGGATTGCCAGAGGTTGTGGTCAGGATCTTCAAGAGATCAATATGTTTATGAAGCAGTTTGAAGAGATGCGGAAGATGATGCACAAGATGAGTAAAACGCCAGGTTTTGGTGGAGCTGCTGCAGGAGCGGGTGGCCCAGGTGGTTCGGCCAGTAGAATAAGTCGTCGTAAATCTGGCAAGAAGAAAAAGAAAAGAAGATAAAAATACACTATGAAATACATTTTCAATTGGCCCTTACTCATTGGTATGGGCCTTTTTTGTCTAAACCTTAGTGCTCAGGACAGAGCCTTACCCATTAATCCTGAATTGACCATCGGTCAACTTGAAAATGGATTGACCTATTACATCCAAAAAAACCGTAAGCCTGAGAAAAGGGTTCAACTGAGCCTTACTGTAAAAACCGGTTCTCTACAAGAAGAAGATGATCAACTGGGAATTGCCCACTTTGTAGAGCATATGGCTTTTAATGGCACCACCCATTTCGCAAAAAATGAACTTATCGACTATTTAGAATCTACCGGTATGCGATTTGGTGCAGATCTTAATGCATATACCAGCTTTGAAGAAACTGTTTATTTGCTGGAATCCAGAACGGATAGCCTTGAATATTTGGAAAAATCTTTTTTAATCTTGGAAGATTGGGCATCGGGAATACAATTCGACCCGGAAGAAGTAGAAAAAGAAAGAGGCGTAGTCATAGCAGAATGGCGCAGTAGATTGAGTCCTCAACAAAGGATGCAGCAACAATCTTTTCCCGTCCTTTACAAAAATTCTAGATATGCAGAGAGGCTTCCCATTGGAGATCCTGAAATCATCAAAAATATTTCTGTAGATCGAATAAAGCAGTTTTACCTAGATTGGTACCGACCTGATTTGATGGCCATAATTGTAGTCGGTGATGTAGATGTAGCATGGGTTGAAAACGAAATAAAAAACCGATTTGCAAAACTTAAAACCCCCAAACAAGCAAAAGAAAGGAAGAAATATACCATTGATTTTCATGAGGAAGACCGTTTCGCTATTATGAGCGACCCTGAAGTACCATTTACTGAAATAGAATTAATCATCCAGCATCCTAAAAAAGGAATCAATACCATCAGAGGGTTTCGTGATCAATTGTTATCAACTTTTTATAATCGGATGCTCAATTTTAGAATGCAGGAAATTCAACGCGTTCCTAATCCACCATTTACGTTTGCCTATTCAGGATATGGCCCTGGTTTATCTAACTTGGCCAACTATACCATTTCTGCCTTTGTACAAGAAGGTCAAGCTTTGAGTGGATTAAAAGCAGTTCTTAAGGCTACTGCTCAGGCTCAGCAACATGGCTTTTTTGAATCTGAGTTGAATAGGCAAAAAGAGGACATTATGAATCGATTAAAACAAGCTGTAGATGAACAAGACAAGCTCAATTCTTCCTCACTTTTGAATCAATGCATTTCACATTTTCTGAAAAATACCCCTCTGATGTCACCTCGTCAGAGTTTATACACCCACAGAGCACTTTTACAAACTATAGAGGTAGATGATATCAATGGACTATCTGAAAAGTGGATTACCGAGAAGAATAGAGTTTTTGTAGTTAAAGGCCCTAAGAAGAAAGGGATTACTTTGCCAAGCAAAAAAGAACTGGTAAAGCTGGTGGATGAAGAGATGAGTGCCCCTACCCTGCCTTATGAAGACAAAGTGTTAGATGTTGAGCTACTTGATAAAGAATTGGAACCCCAAGCCATCATCAGCGAAAACTTTATCGATACCTTTGGAGTCACAGAATTAGAATTAGAGAATGGTGTGAAAGTGGTTTTAAAACCAACGAATTTTCAAAACGATCAAATCAATTTTACCTCTTTTAGTCCTGGTGGGCATTCGAGGTATCCTGACTCTTTGTATCGCTCAGCCGAAGTTGCTGCCTTTTTAGTTAAACAAAGTGGGATTGGACCATTGGGTTTCTTAGACATGGAAAAATATTTTGCCGGAAGAGGATTGTCCGTTGCACCTTATATTCAAGATTTGTATGAAGGCATTTCGGGTGGTGGAGAAGTGAATGAGCTTGAAACCATGTTACAATTGGTCTATTTATACTTCACACAGGTGACTGTAGATGATAGGTATTTCCAATCTTACCTAAAGAGTCAGTCTTCAATTTTAAAGAACATTTATACCAACCCATATTATAAAATTGCCCAGGAAAAACAAAATATCAATTACGACGGTAATATTCGCAGGCAAACGGCTACGATAGAAGACTTAAATAAGGTTTCGAGAGCAAAAGCCTTCGACATTTACAAAGATAGATTCAGAAATGCCAGTGATTTCACCTTCGTTTTTGTTGGTAATTTTGATGTAGAACAGATTAAGCCTCAATTGGCCACCTATCTTGGCAACTTACCCTCTAACAATCGCATAGAAAGCTGGAAAAATACTCAATCAGAATTGGCTAAGGGGTATATCGACAGTACTTTCTATATGGGACAAGCAGACAAATCACTGGTTGAGATCATTTATCATGGAGCAATGGATTACGACAAACCCAATGAAAGATACCTCTTCTACTCTATGGCTACCCTACTGGGGGAAAGACTGAGGAAAGAATTAAGAGAAGAAAGTGGTAGTGTATATAGTGTTGGAGTACGTCCTTTTCTCAAGCAAAAACCTGAACCTATTTATCGCCTAACCATCTCTTTTGGTTGTGATCCCAATGAGGTGGATATCCTCATCGACAAAGTGAATCAGGAAATTCAAAAACTCAAAGTTTCTGGCATCAACACACAAGAAGTCCAACGCATTACCGAACAGCAGATTCAAAGCAGAAAGCTTGGTCTCAAAGAAAACAACTTCTGGCTCGCCCAATTGAATGCTCGATACAAAGCAGAGGTAGGTTTGAAAGGATTATTACTGGAAAACTATGAAAAAGTAACAGAATCTCTTTCTAAAGAAGCAATAATCAATACAGCAAACGTGTATTTGTCAAAAGACAATTACATTCAGTTGGTGTTGTTGCCGGAGGATTTTAATCCCAATCAGAGTACGAAGTAGAGAAGTTAGAGTAGAGTGGTCACCTCACTAGTGAGGTGACCAC
>JBCBCD010000300.1:0-7634 GCA_038530915.1 Bacteroidota bacterium | reverse complement strand
CAATGCCTCTGCTTAGGTGTACGCAAGTTTTTACGTCAATGCAGAGGCATTGAAAAATGATTGTACAACAAAATGTCGAAGGTGTAAAGTCAAAAACAGTTCTAGCTTCGTCCAAAGCCCAAAGACAATTTAACATCTTACTCAACTACTTGATTCACTTTTAGCAACTACTTACTATATTTGCAACTATATGAGTGAACACAAAATTCTGCTCAGCGACGAGCGATTCAAATTGACTATTGAAAGGCTTTGTCATCAATTGATAGAGAATTTCGACAATTTTGAGGATATCTACCTGATAGGCATCCAACCTAGAGGGGTTATGCTTGCTGAAAGAGTTTACAAAAGGCTTCTTGAAATCACCGGCTTACCGAAGATTTTGTATGGCAAATTAGACATCACTTTTTACAGAGATGATTTTAGACAAAGAACCAAGCCTTTAAAGCCCAGCTATACAGACATGACAGCATTAGTGGAAGACAAGCATGTTATTTTAATTGATGATGTCTTATACACGGGACGTACCGTACAGGCTGCTTTGACGGCACTCAACCATTATGGCAGACCAAAAGAAGTCGAACTGCTGGTTTTGGTCAATAGAAGATTCAACAGGCATTTGCCTATAGAACCCAATTACACAGGTATTGAAATAGATACGTTGGAAGAGTCTTATGTAACTGTGAAATGGGAATCCATCGATAATATAGATCAAATATTATTTTTTCCTGATAAAAAAGCGCGTTCCTAGCCTATGTCCACAAACGAGCAACTTAGTAGTAAACACTTGTTAGGCATCAAATACATTACCGAAGAAGACATCCGTTTGATTTTCAATACTGCGCTTAATTTTAAGGAGGTGATCAATCGGCCTATCAAAAAAGTACCTTCTTTGCGAGATACAACTATTGCCAATCTTTTTTTCGAAAATTCTACCCGTACACGCATCTCTTTTGAGTTGGCCGAAAAAAGACTTTCGGCTGATGTGGTGAACTTTTCGGCTTCTTCTTCTTCTGTGAAAAAAGGAGAGACTTTACTGGATACGGTCAATAACATTCTATCCATGAAAGTGGATATGATTGTGATGCGTCATCCGGCTCCAGGCGCTCATCATTTTCTTTCTAAGCACATCACAGCCAATATCATCAATGCAGGGGATGGAACGCATGAACATCCTACCCAAGCTTTGTTGGATGCTTTTTCTATGGAAGAAAAAGTTGGCAAATTGAATGGAAAAAATGTAGCGATTTTTGGTGATATACTCCATTCTCGTGTGGCATTGAGTAATATTTTTTGCCTAAATAAACTAGGTGCCAATGTAAGAGTCTGTGGCCCTCCGACTTTAATTCCTAAGCACATCAGAGAGTTAGGTGTGGAAGTGTCTTATGACGTCAGAGAAACACTCCGCTGGTGTGACATTGCCAATGTTTTACGCATACAATTAGAACGTCAGGACATCAAGTATTTCCCTTCATTAAGAGAGTATACTCAATACTTTGGCATCAATAAAAAGATGCTCGAAGAATTGGACAAGGAAATCGTCATCATGCATCCCGGCCCCATCAATAGAGGAGTAGAAATTTCCAGTGATGTAGCAGATTCAGATCATTCTATCATTTTGGATCAGGTAGAAAATGGCGTAGCAGTAAGGATGGCTGTATTGTATTTGTTGGCAGCAAGGAAACAGAGTAAAGTTTAGAGGGTTAGAAGATTAAAGGGCTAGGTATAGTCATATTACTAAACCCTAACCCTCTAAACGGATTACACTCATCACCTAATTCATTCATTTAGTAATAAAGAGTGCCCAATGTTTTAGTCATATTACCCATATCTCATACTTTTTATATGAAGAAAAATCATAAGTATGCCACTTATGGGTATCATTTATGTTAGGAAATTCTTAAATTATGATTGATTGGCCTTACTAAATCTGATAATATGAGAACACTACATCTACTTTTCCTTTTACTTGCCTGCATTGGTCTTAGTAATTCTCCTCTAATTGCTCAATCCTGTAATGATTTAATCATCAAGGATGAGGTCTTGTATGGTATTCATCAGCTGAAGTCATCTACACAAACCATGGTTGTACGTGGTAATTACATTTATTCTATTGAATTGAACAGCAGCAGCAAGGGTTTGACCGCTGTTTTTTATTCAAAAGGAGGAGTGAGACTACACCAAAATGATGAACTCATTTTAATAGATGAATACAATAAGAGGGTTTCTTTGCGCTTTTCCGGTTTAGTCACAACAGGAAGAGAAGGAAATGCTCCCATCCATAGCAATTGGTTACAATTAGACCTCAAAACATTGAGCTGGTTAGCTACCAACAATATTTCTGTGATCTATATCAAAAACAATAAGGTGAATGAGATGCGGAAGTTTACCATTACTTCCTTGAGGCAGGCAGAATTTAGAACCTTAGCCAACTGTTTTTTACTTTCCTTGCAAAAAGATAAAATCATAGACAATAAGCCTCCCGAATCTGATGCAAAACCTTTTGAAGTAGAAAAAGAAGAAAAGGAAACCAAAGTAGCAGAAGTAGATGATGCCGAACTTAAAGACCTGAAGGCCAAGTTGGCAGAACTAAAAGAGCAAATTCAAAAACAGATTAAGGAAGAATACGAAAGAGCTGAACGAATAAAAAAAGAACTGCAAGAGGAAATTTTATTAGCCAGAAATGAAGCAGCAGTACAAAAAAGAGAAATCTCAGAATCCGTTGTTACTGCCCGACAGAATGCTTTGGAAGAAATTGAGGAACAACGCAAACTGGCTCTGGCAGAAATAGATTCTGTCAGAAATGTCACACAAGAAGAAGTACAACAAATTTGGGCCCAACTACAACAAGTGAAAATCAAAGTAGCTCAACAAATTGATGAGTCTCAAAGAGATGCAGCTGTCGCCATTGAAAAAGCCAGAAAAGAATCTGAAGACAAAAGAAAGGAAATCATAACCGATCTTGAAAATGCAAAAACGGAATATCAGGACGAGGTAGAAAGTGCCAGAGCAAATGCACAACTGGAGTTGGAAAGAACACGGAAAGAAGTGGCACAGCAAATGCTCAACCTAAGACAAAAAGCAGAAAAACAATCGACAGATAAAGCCAAACAGATTCAGGCATTACAAATGTCCAGTGAAGAAAAAATTCAGCAAATTCAAGCTGAAACAACTGATGAAATATCAAAAATTAAAGAGGATGCTATTCTTCAAAAGGAAAAAATTGAACTAGACGTTGCTCAAACTAAAAAAGCAGCTGCTCAGGAAAAAGCACTCATCAAAGAAGAAAATGAAAATGATATCCTTCAACTCAAACAAGAATTCATAGACCTGAAGGCTGACATTGAGACCAACATCCAAAAAGAACAACAACTGGCCTCCGAACGCATTGCAAAACTACAATTGCAATGGGTCAACTTACAGGACAGTTTGCAAAATGAACAACTCGAATTATTGAGTCAATTTGAACAGGATAAGAGTGAACTGAGAGATTCCATGCAAAACGAGTTAGTGACCATGAATACTGTTCTTCGTCAACAACAAGAAGATATTTCCAAGCAGATTTTAGATAAGAGAACGGATTTAGAATCTCAAAAGCAAAAGTTACAAAAGCAATTGGTTGTATATGCTCAAGCTTTAAAGGATAAAGAATTAGAATTAAAACAAAGACAAGCAGATACAATGGCTCTTTTGCAAAACAGATCCCAGGAGGAAGCAAAACGCTTGAAAGAATTGGAATACAACCTCAAGACACAATCAGACACTCTTATTGCTTTTTATCAGTTGAAAACAGATAGCTCTTTGTTGGCAATGGATGAAAGGGTAATAAACCAGAGAGATTCCATCCAGCAAATATTGCAAAGTGAACAACAAAAAGCAGCTGAGCGTATATTTGAAATGCAAGAACAAGCGTTACAAGATTTAGCCACCATTGAACAACAAATGGCGGAATCAGTTGCTTATTATAAAAAGGAATTGGCGTTGAAAAAAGAACAGCTGGATAAGGAATTTCTGGATGTGAAATTGAAGCAACAAAATGAATTGGTCAGAACGAAAGAAGAACATTTGTTGAAAATAGATTCACTCAATCAGGTTTTGTTGAAAGAAAGAAGGTTAATCGCTAATGAACTGGATAGTTTGAATAAAAAACAGCAAGAAGAAATCATAGCTGCCAATCAAGCAACATCCAATTCAATTTATGAAGCCAAGCAAACAGCCAGAAAGCAGATTAAAGTGGTTAAAGAAGAAACAGCAGTAAAAATTAATCAAATTTTGGAAAAAGAGACCTTAGCTCAAGAACAATTGAATAAATTGCTGAAGAAAATAGCGGAGGCAGAACAAAATTTAAAACGCCTCAATCAAGACATTGAACGAAAGAAAAATTAACAACATAACAATAGCACATAGTCCCAAAATGAAGATAAAAATCGGCTTTACACTCTGCTTTCTATTGATTGGCATCATGCTATCGGCACAGACTTATCGTATTGCAGTAGAATTGAATAATTATCAGGAAGATACCATTTACCTCGGCTGTTATTTAATGAACAAACAGTATTACCAGGATACAGCTGTTATTGACAAAAAAGGTGAATTTATTTTTGAAAGAGATACTGCTTTTCCTGCTGGGCTCTATCTGGTCATTTTACCACCCAAAAATGACTTAATACAGTTGATTGTCAATAGAGATCATCAATCGTCTTCAGTTAAAGCAGATTTTACGGATCTAAAACAAAGTGTCCGATACAGGGGAGATGATGCCAAAGACAATGAATTGCTCAACGAATATGGAAATCGGCTTTTAGCATTGAGGCCCAAAATGGACAGTCTTGGGCAATTGAGTCAAAGCTTAGCAGAAAATTCGGAAGAGCGAAAAAGGGTAGAGGAAGAAATGGCTCAAATACGAAAAGAAGTTGTTGATTTTCAGGAAGAAATCATAACGGAATACCCGAAGTCATTTACTGCAGCAGTAATTCTAGCCGACCGCAATGTAGAAGAACCAACTTTTACTGGTGAAGATCTACAAATGAAACGCTATCTGTACTTGCGAGAACATTTTTTTGACAATATCGACATGAATGATCCTCGTATATTGAGGTCTCCTTTCTTTTTCCCCAAAGTAGATTTTTATGTTCAAAAATACCACATCCAACATCCGGATACCATTTCGCTAGCCATAGATAAAGTTCTAAAAAAGCTGGAAGGTAATCCTGAAACCTTTAGGTACTATCTTTCTCACTTCCTCAATTCTTACCTCTCGTCTAAACTGGTAGGCATGGATGCCGTTTTCGTTCATTTGGTAGATAATTATTACCTCAAAGAAAAAGCGCCATGGTTAAGCGAAGAGCAAATGAAAAACATTCTGACACAGGCCAATAAAGTAAGGCCGGTGCTCATAGGGAAGAAGGCACCTAATTTCACAGTGACCAAAATGAATGGCGAAAAGCTGACTCTTTATGAAGAAGAAAGTGAATATACCATTCTTTATTTCTGGAGCAATACTTGTGGGTTTTGTAAAAAATCAACACCGGTAATGCAAGATTTTTATGAAAAATACAAGGACAAAGGTGTGAAGATCATTGCGGTATGTATGAAGTATACCGACGAAGTAGCTCCCTGCTGGGAATATGTCAAAGAAAAAGAAATCGACAACTGGATTCACACAGCTGATCCCTACAGAAGAATGAAGCTAGACAAACTCTACGACGCAGAAACGACACCAACCATTTATGTGTTAGACAAAGATAAAATCATCCGCTCTAAAAAAATTGGTGCCGATCAGTTAGAAGAAGTGATGGACAATATTATCAAAATGAGAGAAATGGATTAGTCATCATTCATTGTTCATCATTCATTGTTTATTGTTTATTGTTTATTGTTGCTGCGAACCAAAAACTTGTTTTTGGTTCGCAGAGATGAAAGATGAAAGATGAAAGATGAAAGATGAAAGATGAAAGATGAATTTTGTTAATTATTTACAAACTGGCACAATAATTACCATCAATTAGCCAATAAATGAATAGAATTGCACAGTAAATAATACTATAAGAATGAGAAGCATAAGTCTACTGTTATTTTTATTTTTTATTGGGTTTAGTTCCTTGCAGGCACAGGGACATCGTCTTGAGATAAGCATAGATGGTTTTGAAGGCGATACGCTTTATATGGGCTATTACTTAATGGACAAGCAGTATTTACAGGATACTGCAGGTATTACTGATCAAGGCACGTTTGTATTTGAAGGAGAAGAAGAGTATGCTCCTGGTTTGTACATCGTAGTGTTGCCTCCTAATAATGACTTTTTCCAGTTGATCTTGAATAAAGGTGAACAGAATATGCGCATCAAAGGAAATATGGCCAAACTGGGCTCTGATGTAAAGTTTGAGGGAGAAGGCATTAAGGACAACCAATTGATGTACGATTATGTCAATAAGTTGGCTAGTCTTAGACCTGTAGCCGATGAAAAAGGCAAAAAAATGGCTGAGTTGGCTGAAGGAAGTCCCGAAAAGGCGAAGCTTCAAAAAGAGTTGGAAGACCTCAATAAAGAGGTAACGGCTTATCAGGACAATATAATCGACAATTATCCCAATTCTTTTACTGCGGCATTAATACTTTCCGGTAGATCTGTTGAAGTTCCAGAATTTGAAGCCACTGGTGAAGATTTAAGAGTCAAGCAATACGTATTTTCCAGAGATCATTATTTTGACAATATTAAGTTGGATGATGCACGATTACTGCGTTCTCCATTTTTATTTCAAAAAGTAGATTTCTTCGTAAATAAATACCATGTTCAACATCCTGATACTTTGTCTCAAGCGATCGATAAAGTATTGACCAAAATGGAACCTTCCGAAGAGACATTTAAGTATTACTTGATTCATTTTTTGAATGCTTATGCCAAATCAAAATTGGTAGGGATGGATGCCGTTTATGTGCATTTGGTCGAGAAATACTATGCAGCAGGTAAAGCTCCCTGGACTGAAGAAGAACAGCTGAAAAAGATAGTGGATAATGCTACCAAATTAAAGCCACTTTTAATTGGAAAAACTGCGCCTGATTTTAACACTCAAAAGCAAGACGGCTCCAAGGTAGCTCTTCACGATGTTGATAGTGAATATACCATACTCTACTTCTGGCGTTATGACTGTGGACATTGCAAAAAGTCTACCCCGATAATGAAGGAGTTTCACGATAAATACAAAGCAAAAGGCGTAAAGATCTTTGCGGTTTGCGCCAAATTTACCGATGAGGTACCAGCATGTTGGGATTACATTAACGACAATGAAATCAATGACTGGATACACGTTGTTGATCCTTACCTAAGGTCTAAATTCATGGACCTCTACGATATTGAATCCACACCACAAATCTATGTTTTAGACAAAGACAAAAAAATCTTATCTAAAAAAATCGGTGCAGAGCAATTAGAAGAGTTAATGGATAATATTATTAAAATGAAAGAGGAAGAAAGTAAGAGTAGGAGGTAGTTTTATCTTGTGATACTGTGATCTTGTGATTCAATCCTGCTAATTTGTTTAGCTGGCTAAACAAATTAGCAGGATAACTCTGCGAAACTCCGCGCCCTCATATGTTTGTAAAAGTAAGAGAATCGATGCATTTTGACGAAGATGAATCGA
>JBCBCD010000299.1:0-7640 GCA_038530915.1 Bacteroidota bacterium | reverse complement strand
ATTTTATACTTACATCAAGTAAAATGTATACTATCATAATTCCAACAGAACTTTAGAATAATCCCATCTACCGATAAGAGTAAACTAGTTTTCATTATTAAATAAAAGAGGGATAATTATGAGTGTTTTTGTTGAGATGAATGATGTCTTCTTTAATATTTTCATTTTGATAGGCCTTGCTTTTGCATTGTCTCCATTTTCAATGAAAAAATTAGATCAATAATAAGAAATAAGATTTTGCTCCTTACTAAATATCACCAGAAGACATCTAAAACAATTGGGGACAAGCCAAAAGGCTTGTCCCTTATTATTGTTAGAAGATTATGGATTGATGAAAAAGACAAACGTAGAAAGGATATTAGATAATGCAACTATAGAATATACTGCTATCAAGTACACCTATCATATTGAAGATCTTAATTTAATGAAAATTGCTGCTGATAATAAGCTCGACCCTGGAGTGATCTTCAAGACCTTAGTTACTCAAGATTCAAACAAACGATACTTTGTTGCAGTTCTTCCCGGTGATAAAACCTTAGATTTCAAGAAACTGGCTCAACAAACAGGGAGTAAAAAAATACAGATGCTTTCTCCGAAGTTGTTATCGGCTACCACTGGCTATGTAAGAGGAGGTTGTTCACCTATCGGAATGAAAAAGAAGTTTCCCACTTATATCGATGAATCCGCACTTGAACTTGATCAATTTTACATCAATGCAGGAAAAAGAGGAGTATTGATTGGCTTCAAACCAGAAATGATCAAAAAGATAATAGACTGTAAATTCTGCAACTTAGCAGTTTAGTGTATAAGGTTAAAAGTTGATTAACCTTATACACTCCTAAACTTATCAACTAACAATAACTATTTATTCAACGCTTTGATGATGTCATAAGGTGTAATCAACCCTTTCAATATACCTTCTTCAGCTACGGGAATACAACGAAATTCTTTCTTTTCAAAAAGATCTAAAGCTTCTTTGATTTCATCATTAGGATCTAACATTATCAAATCCCCTTTCATGATCTCCTGAACTTTATATGATCTTAATTTTGTAGCTTCAATAAATCGATCTACTTCACTCTTGCCTGTCCCTCTTAAGAAATATAGATAATCTGATTTACTGATAATCCCTACCACCTCACCGTCATCTACAACAGGAATATGGTGAAAAGATCGCTCAGCAAATATTTCTTTCACCTTAGTAAGTTCATCCGAAGGAGCTACGGTGATCAGATCACTAGTCATAATGGTCGAAACCGCTGCATGAATGTCCATAATTTAGCTTTTTGTTTGTGTAAAAGATACACTAATATAAACTTATTCCGAATCCTTTAGCAAGTAAATTGCTAAATAATTTTAACTATTTCTTTGGCCTTATTAAGCCCTCCTGAACAACAGATGCCAACAAAGAACCATCCAATGAAAAAATATTTCCACGCGTAAAACCTCTCGCATTTGAGGCACTTGGACTATCAACAGCATACAATACCCAATCATTCCATCTGAAGTCTCTATGAAACCACATCCCATGATCCAGACTAGCTAATTTCACATCACTGAAAGAGGCTTCATTGCCATGAGGCAAAAGAGCTGTAGTTAATAAATTATAATCTGAAACATAAGCCAAAGCTGCCTGATGAATGCCTCTATCATTGGGCATTTCTCCTTTAGGTCTCATCCATACATGGCGCAAGGGTTCACTTTTAATATTAAGCTTTGGGTTAATGATTTCCACAGGTCTAAACTCTACAGGGCGTTCGATATTTAAAAAACGTTTAATGTTTTCAGGCAATACATTGCCAAATTTCTCAACTAATTCATCCCAACTGACCAAGTGCTCTGGTTGAGTTACATTAGGCATCTTAATTTGGTGATCATATCCTTCCTGATCTAATTGAAAGGAAGCTCCTAATAAAAAAATAGGTTCTCCATTTTGAATGGCCTTGACTCTTCTGGTTGAAAAGCTTCCTCCATCTCTGGTTCGCTCCACATCAAAAATTATGGGCTTTTCAATATCACCTGCTATCAAAAAATAGCAATGTAAAGAATGAAGAAATCGCTCCTCCGGAACGGTACGCATAGCTGCATTTACGGCCTGAGCCAAAACCTGTCCACCAAAAACCCTTTTGCTGCCAATACTCGTACTATTCCCTCTGAAAATATTGACCTCTATTTGTTCCAGATTCAAAAGATCAATTAACTCCTTTATATTTTTCATAAAACAAGCTTGCTAATTATTTATAATTTGAAAACCGTTTATGTACATAGCACCACATCCATTTTTCCCCTGGCTCTGCGGACGTAACCACAGGATGTCCTGTTTCCTTAAAGTGTGCCGTTGCATGTTTATTAGGTGAAGAGTCACAACAAAGTGTCACACCACAAGTCTGACAAGTACGTAAGTGTACCCATGTATCTCCGGTTTTTACACATTCTTCGCATTCGTATGCTTTAGCTACTTTTATCTCTTCAATTGCAGTCATGTGCTCACAAGGCTTCTTTCTAAATAAAGACATATTGGATAAAGTTGATTGAGTAAATGAAGTCGCTTAGTACGCAAAAGATCATTTTTTGATCTCTAAGCTACAATAGGAGTAAAGATAATTTGTAGTTTTGACAAGTTTAAATAAATAGCGCAAGCTGCGATGTAAGAATAATTCTACTTTTAGTATAAGTGGTTGGACAAAAATAAGTAGGTATGAAACTTCAACATTGGTTAGCAGGACTTTCTTTGTTCTGCCTTACACAGGTCTCTTCTGCACAAAACATTTTCACCGAAGTAAGTACACAAGTAGGGATTAATGCCATTGGAGCCAATATAGGTGTCGCTTTTGGTGACTACAATAACGATGGATTAGAAGACCTTTATATCGCAACTCGAGAAGGTGACAACAAACTGTATAAAAATATTGATGGAACTCGCTTTGAAGAAGTGGGACGCAGATCAGGAGTAGGATACAAAGGTAGTTCTCGAGTATGTGTCTGGCTTGATATCAATAATGATGGTTTCCTTGATTTGTATGTAGGTAATTTTGGTGAAAAAGACATTCTCTACTTTAACAATGGCGATGGTACTTTTCGCAACATTTCAGATTTCGCAGGCATCTTTGGTGCTGAGCGGGTTTTTTCAGTTAGTGCGGTGGATATCAATCAGGACAGCTGGGTAGATATTTACGTAGCTAACTTCAAAGAGGAAAACAAATTTTATATAAACAACGGTAACAATACATTTTCTGAAGAAGCAGAAAAAAGAGGCGCAATCAGCAAATTAAATGCTATGGGGACGCTCTTCTTTGACTTTGATAATGACAACGACAATGATCTGTACCTTGTACACGACGGGCAGCCCAATATTCTCTATGAAAATATTGGTGGAGGTAACTTTAAGGATGTTAGTAGTTCCTCTAAAACTAATGATGACGGTTTTGGTATGGGAGTTGATGTAGCAGATGTTAACAGAGATGGCTTGTTGGATCTTTACGTTACCAACCTTTTTGAAAATGTACTCTATATCAATCAAGGAGATGGAATATTTAAAGATGTCTCCACAGAATCGGCCGTTGATGACTATGGAATGGGATGGGGTACGACCTTTTTGGATTATGACAATGATGGATGGGTAGACATTTATGTGGCCAATGATTCCTATTTTTCTGACTTTCCCAACATTTTATATAAAAATAGAGGAGGCTTAAATTTTGAGCCTGTTGCTTTTACTGAGAAGGTTTCCAGTATGAAAGCAGGTTATGGAAGTGCCAGTGCCGATTTCAACAACGATGGACAAATAGATCTGGCATTGGCTAATGCTGGCAAGCAAGATAGATTTGAACTGTTCCAAAATAATGGCTACAACAACAACTGGGTGAAATTTCAACTGCAAGGAGTTGAAAGCAACAAATTTGCTATTGGTGCAAGGATAGAATTAATAGATGAGAATGATGTATTACATACTGATGAAATTAATATAGGTAGTGGTTACGCTTCTCAAAATAGTTATCGATTGCTTTTTGGTTTAGGTCAAGCCTCCCTAATAAAATCTTTAAAAATTAGATGGCCCAGTGGAAAAAGACAAAGTTTCGAGAATATTGACATCAATCAATTCTATAAAATAGTAGAAGGACAAGCGCCACAAGCTGTTAATTTAACAACCTCCAATAATGATATTTTGGTAAAAAGATTTCAATTAAATCTCTTTCCAAATCCTGCCAGTAAAGAATTGAACTTAACTTTTGAAGTTGAAAAAAAAATAGCTGTGGCGGTTAATGTAATGGATCAAAATGGTAAAATTCTCCATCAGATGGCTCCCCATAACGCAGCTGTGGGGACTAATCAAATAACCATTAATGGTCTTTCAAGTTGGCCAAATGGAATGTATACCATTAAGCTGATTACAGATCAAGGTGTGGTAAGTAAAGTTTTCATAAAGAATAAATAGAATCCGGCTGTCTCAAAAAACCTTCGTGCTTTTTCGTCAGCCAATAATAGGTTGTTTGAGTCCATTTTTCCTTGAAAAGCTCAGTTTTTCAAGGAAAAATGGACTCAAGGACGTCTCAAAAGAGGTATTAGTATAAGATGCCCTCATTCACCTTATTTCTATCTTTTCCCATGTAAACTTTGATACTTCTTTTTAAGCTTTTTCTTTGCAAAAAAGATCCTACTTTTTACTGTACCTAAAGGAGTTTCTAGTTCAGCTGCAATCTCTTCGTATTTATACCCTTGATAACGCAACATAAAGGCTTCCTTGAAGTCAGTGGGTAATTCATCAATCATTATTTTCAACTCTTCTACAGCAAGGTTTGATTCACCTAAGTTTGATTCCAACTCACTTCCATTGTTCAAATAATAGCCATCCAAGGTTCTATCATAGAAGAGGTTTCGCCTCACTTTCTTCCTGTAGTTATTGATGAAAATATTGCGCATAATGGTTACAGACCAAGCTCTAAAATTGCTTTCCGGGGCAAATTTATCTGAGTTTTTTATTATCCTCAAAGCGGTATCCTGAAAAAGATCATTAGCATCATGTTTGTTTCCGGTAAGTTTTAACGCTAAATCTTTTAATAGTTTATTGGCCTCCTTTAACTGGTCTTGCAACGGATGTTTTATTGAGTAGTACATATTATAAGTTGGTATTACTGAAGGATTGTTCCCGCTACATACATCAACCTCAATTCAAGTGTCTTAATCTGATATTGATAATTATTGATCCTGTTCTTAATAGCATTTAAATTAAGTTGAGCTGTTCTTACGTCTAGATTTGTTGCGGTACCCAGGCGAAAGCTATCTTCTATTTGTTGAAGATTCTTTACAAAAGTAGGTTCGTTGCGTTGTTCAATCTCTAACTCTTTTAAAGCGGTTTGATATTCAAAAAAGTCATTCCGCAATTGAGTAAGCAAGTTTTCTTTTGTCCGCTCCTCTTCTAATTTAGACTTTTGAATATCCAACTGAGCATTATTGAGTTTCAGTTTGCGTGCTCCTCCATCCGCAATGGGATATCGAACACGAACCCCCACATTGGGTCCAAAAGTTCTATTGCTCTGCAGAAAATTGGCATCATCCTGCAGATAAGCAAAACTCAGATTGGCATATCCATTAACTACTGGTTTGAAACCAGCTTTAGCAATATCATATTCGTTCTCCGCTACATTAATATTTCGTTGAGAAAGTTGAATTAAAGCACTTTGTTGGAGTAAACTTGTTTCTAAGTTTTTTAGATCCATTCTACCGTTATACTCAAAATTGGTAGTGACTTCAAATGCTTGGTTGGCATCTCGTCCCAGTAAAAAATTTAGCTGGCGTTTAGAGTTGGCAATTGCGAGATCTAGTTTTCTCAGATTAATACTATCGTTGCGAAGATCGATTTCAACTTGCAATTCTTGTAAACTACTTGCGGTCCCATATCTTTCATCCGTTTTTATGCGCTCAATGCGCGCACCAGTGAGATCAATATTTTCAAGTTGGATTTCACGTAAAGATTTCTGACGTGCAATATCCAAGTACAATAAACTAACTTCCAGTAGGGTTTGCTCAATTGTAGACCTCAATTCTAACTGACTTAGTTCACTTATTGTAGCCAACTGCTCCAATCTATAGGTGCTCGCCTTTCCATCAAAAAGTAAAAGACTAAGCTCTGGTGCAATTATAATATCATTAGATATTCCGTCTAAATTAATAGGAGCTCCTGCATCGCTTGGCCCTAATGGCAATATTTCTGTGCGAGTATCGCTAAAACCCAATTCGTAACTAGCATTAAGATTGATCATGGGGCGTTTACCCACTAAAGCGGGATTGACATTGTTGGCACTCATTTCTGCATCAATCCGTTTGATAAGTATCTGATGATTATTTTCTACAGCAATTGAAATGGCCTCTTCAAGTGACAACAATGCCTGAGTATAGCTTTTCGAAATACTCAAAATAAGGACTATGACTACAGCTAAGTAGCCTTTTATGAATAAATAGTTATTTCTCATTTTACTTCTTTTGTGAATGGACAAAAATTAGATGACAATGGACTTTCAAAGCTGATCATTCGTTCATCTGATATCGAAGTGATCGTACAGCAGGTTCTACTTGTTCAGCGCTTAATTTGTCTTTTCTGAATAGATTGAAAGCCGTGATTCTGAATCCATTAAATAAATGCAACAAAGCAGGTAATAAAATCAGTATATTCAATAAGCCAAATACTAAGCCGTAGGAAATGGAAATTGCAGGGCCCTTCAAAAACTGAGCACCAACACTATTACTTGCAATAAGTGGAGCTAATCCGGCAACTGTAGTAACTGTCGTCAATAGTATAGGTCGAAACCTGGAGGATGCTGTTTCAATCAAGGCATTTTTCCATTCTATGCCTGCCTTCAGATGCTGGTTGAGGGTGGAAATGAATACCAAAGAATTGTTTACAAAAACACCAATTAAAGCTATTGTCCCTATGAATGAAAATACATTTAATGGAACCGCTTGTAAATAATGCCCCAATATTACACCCGTCAAAGCAAAAGGAAATAAACTAAAGACAATGATGGCTTGATAAAGCGAATTGAAGTTTAATATAATCAATGCAAAAATGAATAATAAGACAATGGGACCTACAATCGCTCCTGTTGCTCCTAATTTTGCTGATTCACGGCTTTGTCCTTCAATTGAATAAGACACAGAAGGGTAATTGGCTAATACCTTGGGTATGTATTGTGTTTCTATCTCTCCAATCACAGCAGGTGCAGACACCATGGCATTCGCTACATTTGCCTCTACTCTGATTTCTCTCTTTCCTTCTAAACGATTAATGGCCAAAGTTGCTGTATTGAATTTTGCTATAGCTATATCAGAGAGTAGATAATTGTTGCCTCTTCCATCGTTAATTCGCATTTCCATTAATTGATCAATTGATCGGCGGCTATTTTTAGGATAGCGTACCCATACCTTTACCTCGTCAGATCCACGTTGCAAACGTTGAATTTCTTCTCCGAAAAAGCCCGCTCGAACCTGAGCCATCACCTGTGCTAAGTTTAAACCCAAAAGCTCAGCTTGAGGCTTCAATTCCAACTCTATTTCATCTACCCCAATCTGATCAGTATCTGAAATATCTTTGATGGCTGCTTGCGTATTCCACCTGGAATTGCCAGAATGGTTCCAATCCCACC
>JBCBCD010000298.1:0-7646 GCA_038530915.1 Bacteroidota bacterium | reverse complement strand
CTCATCCACTAACTTAAAACGCTACCCGTGCATCGGCATTGTTTTGTTGCCACGGTAGTTTCAAGAAATCCAACGAACCTGGTTTTACCCGCAAAAAGAAAGAATACGTACCACGAGAAGGTTGCCAATTGTAACCCAATTCCCAACAGTGCAAATCTCTACTGAATCCTAAAGACGGATAGGTAATATTATTTCTTACAAAATCATAACCGATATTACTGATGTTGATGTTCCAATTCTTTGTAAGCTTTATAGATCCTCTTACATTTAAAGAATTGGTAGATACAAAGGAGGTATCTCTTACCCCGTCCCAGGTGACTGCAAAGTTGTGATTGATACTGAAGTTTTCAAACAGGCTTAGAAAATCTGGTTCTTCCAACAATCCTGGTCGTTGTTGGTTGTTTCGACGGCTACCATCATCTACTGCTTCGTCTTTGCCCTGAAACAAGGCTCTAAACTTAGCCACTGTCATATTGGTAGCCACTCGTGCTGTTGCACCAACAAAACGAAGTAATTGTCCATTTTCATTCAAAGCAAATCGATTGACTCTTCTTCCATTTTCATCAGCCGCATATGGATCGAAAGTCGCATTGATACGAAAAGTGGTCACATTCTTAAACAAAGAGGTAGCTCCTGAAACAGATACTTGACTGAAATTAAGGGAGTCGGCTGCAAAATTGTAACTACCACTTACGTTTAAGTTTTGGAAAATCTTCATTTTTTTCTCAGTAGAATCTTTCCCAATATATTTTGCCTCTAAGTTATTTTGGAAGCTATAGGTTAAAGCCATCCGCTCTCCAGCCCGAGAAGGGTCTCCAAAGGCTGTTCCACTAAATCGAGAGTAGGTCAGTAAGTCTTCAGGGTCCTCCGTAGTTTGTTGAACGGTTCGATAATAGTCCAGCTCCGGCTCCAGGTAATTGGGTGAATAAGCAAATCCAATATTGGGCTTTATGGTGTGTCTGATTCCCAACAGTTTACCTCGCTTGAACCTAAGGGTACCAAAGATTTGAGTATTGAGGTTCATATTAAAAGAATACTCTCTAAAAGGAGCAAACCGAAATAGTGTGTCCGTAATAATAGATCCAAACTGTGTCGTATCAGCAATCACCTGGAATGCTGTATTATCTGCATTAAAGATAGTATCAAACTCAACTGTAGGTGTTGGATCAAATATTCGGTTTTCCTCTTTAAAGTTCCACACTTCTCGGTAAGTAACGGATGGATTCAAACTGAAAAACTTCAATAACTTTAATGAAGTACTCGCCCTTACATTGTGTTGTACCCCTAAACGTGCATCGTCAAAAGTTTCTGATGAGAAAAAAGAGGTATCAACCCCTGAAAATTGACTTTTTGCCTCCCCGGTGTAACTGATGACCATGTTTTGTAATGGATTGTTTGGCTTCTGATTTCCCGTTTTGGGCTTGAACGGATAAAGGGTACCAGTAGAGAACCTAACATTGGGAAAGGTCAGGTTGATCGCGTTGGTTTGGGTATTTTGGGAATGATTTAAGGTTACACTCAAATTGTATGGCTTACCTATCCATTTTTTAGAAAAACCAAAGTTTGAGCTCAATTGATTGTTCAATACAAATGCGGCATCGTTGAATACATTGCTTTGATAACCATTAAACTGTATGTTGATGGAACCTCCAAACTTATTGGTTGGGTGTGCCTGAGCTGCCTGCTGATGTGACCAGTTGATCAAAAAGGATCGATTCCAAATGATACTACCATCTGTAGCTTCGTTGCGTCGCGCATCATAACCCAATGTAAAGTTACCGGAATACTTATATCGCTTGTTGTATCTGGAATTCGCATTGATACCCCAGGTACCTTTTACGTAAATATTAGATCTGAGGGATAGATTCATATGCTCTCCCAAAGGGAAAAACCAACCTACATCTCTCAGTCCAAAACCCCATTGTCGAGAATATTCATAGTCTCGGGGAAAAAGTAAACCGGTACTCCTACCCTGCTTTAATGGAAAAAAACCGAATGGTAGAACCAATGGAGTTGGTACGCCCATAATTTCCACATTAGCCGGTCCAAAAACGGCTAGTTTATTGCTGATGGCTTTGTAGGAAGAGGTACGTATGCCAAAGTGTGGAGGATCATGTGTACAGGTAGTAAAAATAGTACCACGTCCATTTGCAACAAATGCTTTAGTAGAATCACCTTCCTCACCTTCTGTCTGTACAATCTTCACTTCTCTACCTCTTACTGTAATGTCATTTTGCAGGGTTGATATGTCATACAACTTTCCCTTTCCAGTACTAAAGTTGTATCGCATTCGATTGGCAGTAAAATTCTGTTCTCCTTGTTTAAACTCTGGAATTCCAATACGCTGTCCCGTACTATCCAACATATATTCTGCTTCTGCAATATTGGCTTCCCAATCTAACATGATCTTTGCTGCTGTAAGGTCAAGATCTTCATATTTTACATTGGCATTGCCATATAGGTATAACTTCTTTCCAGTTATGTCAGAAATCATGGAGTCGGTAGCACTGTATTCTACCTTTGCTTTCAAAGCACTTTCAGAAATCAGTATGGTATCAATATTTACTGTTTGAGTGATTTGGTTGGTGTCAATAGGTGGAATTGTATCCAGGCTTAAAGTTTGGGGGATTTGACTGGTGTCCTTAGGTGGAATTGTATCATTTGACGTATTTTGTGCCCAAACAGATGTATTTTGAAAAAATAATATAAGAAACAAAAAATAAAATCGTTGAAACAATAAAGATCTATCTCTATTTTTTGTAACCATCGCAATGTTCTTCTTCGTATAAATCATTATATTATCCTCTAAACGCCTCATTAATAATAACTACAGTAAATGATAAATATAATTGCTGCTCTTCAAACGATCCTGTTGGCTACTTCGCCCCTAGCAACAGCTGAGTTTAACACATCATTTAGTGCAGACCCCATATCTACACTTATTGAAACGGATCACCAACTTGACCATTTTAATGATTCAACTTTTCTCGAATCCGTTGCTTTCGCATTCAAAAAGACGCAAAATAGACGAAATCTTACGGACAAAAAAGCATATGAGATTAAAACTGTTGTAATTGATCCTGGACATGGTGGTCATGATTCTGGATGTAGAGGTGGAAACTCTAAAGAAAAGCACCTTGCATTAGGCATTGCTATGAAGCTCGCCATTCAGTTGCGGACCAATTATCCCAATCTTAAGATTATTATGACACGTGATAAAGATGTTTTCATTCCTCTTTATGAAAGAGCTCGTATTGCGAATAGAAATGAGGCGGATCTATTCATTTCGATACACTGCAATTACTTCCCTGCTGGTTCTCGTACTCGTGGTACAGAAACTTATGTCATGGGGCTACATACGGCAGAGCACAACCTCAATGTGGCCAAACGAGAAAATTCAGCCATCCTTTTAGAAGAAGATTATGAAACCAACTATGATTATGATCCTAACTCTCCGGAAGGACACATCATGTTGAGTATGTTTCAGAATGCTTACTTAGAACAAAGTATTCTATTCGCGAATATGGTAGAAAAAAACTTTGCTAGTTCTGAAAGAAGAAGTCGAGGTGTAAAACAAGCAGGCTTTGTTGTTTTAAAAGAAACTGCCATGCCAAGTGTATTGGTTGAAACAGGTTTCTTAAGCAACTATAAGGAAGAACAATTCTTAATGACAGAAAAAGGTCAAACAACCATAGCCAAAGCTATAGCTAAAGCTTTTGGTCAATACAAAACTGAAGTTGAGAAAAACAATTTTTTTACCGAAACAGATTTAACACCTATCAATCCTTTAGCTGATAACAATAAGAGCGTTAAGTCTACTCAAGAATTAGAAGAAGAAGACATCTTCAATCCGGTTGATGAACCGCAACTCATTAGCACTAAACAACCTCAAGCACCCAAAGGTGTAGAAGTTACTCCAAGTACAATTACAGCTGAATCCAACGTAAGCCCTCAAATCATCCCATCCACAAGTGTAAATGTACCGAGCAGAGCCAAAGAAGTAACTAAAAAAAGTACTGCTGATGAGGACAATGCCATTTATCAGTTTTACATACAACTCTTGGCTACACCCAATCCGGTGAATACCAAGCAAGGATTGTGGTCAAAAGTCAAACATCCTATTGAAGTGCATATAGAAGGTAATTATTATAAATACAGAGCCCGAGGATTTGATACTTATTCTAAAGCAACTGCCGCTCAATTGGAGTTGACTACGCTTGGCTTTGATGGAGCTTTCATTATTGCTTTTAGAAATGGGGTCAAAGTTCCTATTCAGTCGGTGCCCAGGAAGTAAAAGGATCACCATAGAGAGTTTCATGGAGTTGCATAGAGCATTCCATGAAACTCTCTATGGTGAAAAAACACATCTCTCCTCAACTTTTCTCTCCAAACAAGCGTTTTCGCAATAAAACCATCAACGGTTTACTTAAATTAGTTGAAACTATTACTTTTGCGTCATTAAGAACCAATTGAGATTATATGTCTAGAGAAGTTAAAATTGCTTTACTCGCAATTGCAGCCCTGGGGTTGACCTTTTGGGGTTATAAATTCATACAGGGAAAAAATGTGTTAGTAAGTTCTAATACCTACTACGTAGAATACGATAATGTAGATGGACTCCAGCCCTCCAGCCCTGTTCGAATCCGAGGCTCGCAAGTAGGTTTTGTTGCAGGGATCAATTTCACTGAAGATTACAGAAAAGTAAAGGTCACTTTAGACCTTGACAAAGAAGTAGTAATCAGCAAAAATGCGGTTGCTTACATTGGTTCTGAAATGATGGGTGGAAGATTCATTACCCTAGAAAATATAGCTTGTAGCGGTGCTAATTGTGCCCAAAAGGGTGATATCATTCAGGGAGAACTCAGAGGTGTTTTGGGAACTATGCTGGGTCAGGAAGACTTGGGTACATATATCGATCCCGTAAAAGAAGCACTTAATGAAGTTGTTGCTAACTTAAACAAAGAACTATTGGGTGAAGGTGAAGAAACTCCTCTTGGTAATACGGTTAGAGATTTACAAGCTACCATGAGCAATTTGAAAGCTGCTACTGGCCAACTTAATGGAATCATGGCTAAGTCTTCTGGCAACATCACCAGTTCTTTGGAAAGCTTTGAAGCTATTGCGAAAAACCTGGAAGCTGGGCAAGATAAGCTCAATAGCATCCTTGAAAATACAGATCAAACCATGGCTGCTATGGCCAATGGCGACTTAGATAAAACACTTCAAGAAGCCGGAGTTGCAGTCAAGCAATTGCAAGAAACATTAGATAATGCCAATAAGGCAATTGCTGCTTTGGGTGGAATTACTGAAAAATTGAATAATGGTGAAGGTACCATAGGCAAGCTATTAGGAGATGAGGAATTGTACGATCAACTAATAGTCCTATTCGCCGACCTGGATACCTTGGCTCAAAACCTAGACGATCATCCTTATAATTACGTACCACTAAAAGGACGTAAGCGCGTTTTGAAAAACCGCGAAAAGGACGCTAAACTAGAAGGCAATGAATAGTAAAAGTCATGTTATGCAAAAAGGAAATGACAGCATAACAAAATAACAAGATGATAACATGTCCAAAGCCATAAGAAATCAATACGAAGATTTAGGAGTAGAAGGATACTATGAAAAATATGGCAAAGACTACACCAATCCACATTTTGATCAAATCAAAGCACTCCTTATAAACAACCAACACCGCGTCAATTATCAAAACGTTCTTGATTTTTGCTGCGGTGCTGGTGAAGTTACTCAGGTTGTTCAAAGTCTGGGTTTCAACTCTATAACTGGTAGTGACCCCTATACACAAGAAGCATATACGCAACATACTCAACTTCCCTGTGAAACTTGGTCATTCGAATGGGTGATGAAAAATGGTTTACCGGTTACTTATTCTTCTATCATTTGTAGTTTTGCACTTCATCTGTGTCCTGATGAAATTTTATTTCCAGTCACCTACCAATTGTTTCAAGCCACTTCACAATTGGTGATTATTACACCACACAAAAGACCTGCTTTAGAAAAATACGAGAATTTTAAATTGGATTGGGAGGACCATGTTTTGACTGCTAGAGGGAAGCAGGTTAGAATGAAAGCTTATAGTAACTGATTTAGCAATTCCATTAAACTACTAAATTCCATGGTGTAAAAATGACTTTGATCGCCCTTTGTCATTCTTGCTGATCCCTCTGCAATATTAGATTGGACACTTACCGAAGCTCTTCTCATTTGTGTTACTAATCCATATTTCTCATGATCTGGGAACTCAGACGTTACTCTGTAAATTAACAATGAAAGTAGTTTTGATTTTTCCCAAGTTGTTAGTTTTTCAAGGAAGTTCCATTATGAAGATTTCATTTCGAAAACAACCAACAACCAACAACCAACAACTAATTAATCATATTGACTTCTCTTTCCAACTGTACCCCATACACCTCAAAAACCTTCGCTTCTATTTTCTTCGCCCAATGATCAATAGCTGTTCCGCTCGCACCACCATGATTCACGATCACCAGGGCTTGTTTTTCATAAGAACCGACTGCTCCATCTCTTTTTCCTTTAAATCCGGCTTTGTCTATTAACCAAGCTGCTGGCAATTTTACATGAGTATCGTCATCAACAGGATAATAAACAATATCGGGGAACAGCACTTGAAGTTTTCTTAAATGATCAATTGGAATAATTGGATTTTTAAAGAAGCTTCCGGCATTTCCAATTACATTAGGATCAGGTAGCTTTGAAGAACGTATATCTATTACTGCTTCCATAATCTGAGCGATACCAATTTCATCATATACGGAATCGGCTAACCAATAATATAGAGCTTTGTATGAAGTATTGAGCTTGTGATTTTGCTTTGTTAGTTTTAATTGTACATGCGTTATAAAGTATCGTCCTTTTTGATGTTTGAACAGGCTATCTCGGTATGCAAACTGACATTCATCTTTTGTAAAGCTTACCTCCTCTCCTTTTAGTAAGTCTATAGCTTTTAATTGAAAAAAGACATCCTTAAGTTCCACTCCATAAGCTCCTATGTTTTGGACGGGAGCTGCACCAACAGAACCAGGTATCAAGGCCAGGTTTTCAATCCCCCCTAAATTATTGTTAACAGCCCAAATAACGATCTCATGCCAGTTTTCCCCTCCGCCAATCTCTACAATAGCATTGTTTTCATCTTCCTGTATAATATGGATTCCTAGTATGTTGTTTTTCACCACACATCCATCAAAATCTTTAAGGAAAAAAACATTACTGCCTCCACCCAAAATCAGGTCTATAGATTTATCCTTTGAAAGGAGGTGTAAGATATCTTCAGATTTTTCAATAAGAATAAATTCCTTAGCATAGGCTTCAACGCCAAAAGTATGCAGATTTTTGAGCGGATGATTATAGCTGACTTGCATCTAGTTGTTATTCATTTCCTTAATGGCAATAAAGCGAGCACCCAATGCCCCTTTTCTTATTGGAAGTTGAATGATACGACCTTCTTCAGCCTCAGAAAAATAAGATTGTTTTACATCTATTTTTCTTTCTTTGTCTTTATAGATAAAATAAAGCCGGTAGCCGGTTTCTTTATTTTGGTCATCCGACAACATTCCAAACCGGCTCGAAAAGTGTAGAATTTATTAGAGAGATTCCTTACTTTTCGA
>JBCBCD010000297.1:0-7654 GCA_038530915.1 Bacteroidota bacterium | reverse complement strand
TTCTACAATACCTATAATACATATTGAAAATCCTCCCCTAAGGATCAGTTAATCGCGTTGGTTCTGTTGTCTTAAAAAACAGATAAAATGCAGCATCTAACTGTACCCTTAATTTTCCTTGTTTTGACATTTATGTTGGCTTCATCCTGTGAGGTGGAAAAAACTCCTACTAAGCTATCAGATGTAAAAGTTTGTACTCGCTTGGAAAAAGGTGTTTGTATGGAGAGCTATATAGAAATACAGCCTTCAGCTTCAAACATCTACGTGAGTTGTATACTAGAGAATGCTACAGATGATTCCACAGTAAATTTTTCTTGGTTCTACTATGAAGAAGATGGAGAGAGAAAACTTCTTAACGAAGTGAATATTCATCCTAGTGAACTCTCTACCAGGCCCTATTCAGAGTATTTGCTTAGTTCTAATTTAAGTAGAGCATTAAATTACTGGCCTTCCGGAAAATATGAGATAGTAATAAATCTGGATGCAGTAGAACCAATGATAATCAGCAAACAATTTGAAATTTGATCTATAGGTCAGATTTGAATGAAAGATATCAATCCTTTAGGGTAGGTCCGTTTTTAATGCCCGGTAAGGGCCTGCCCACAATTTAGTTTATAAGTTTATTAGATGATAAGGTTAGGAGTTGTAATACTTCTAACCTTATCATCTAATAAACTTATCCACTACTCTATAGATTCAACCAATAGGTAACTTTTGCTACCAATGCTCTATTCTTGCCCGTAAAATTAATCGTATCATAATTGTCAGTATAAACGAGGAAGAAATCAGATACTGGCGCAAATCTCCATTGTACCCTGGTATTGATATTGAAGTTTTCGATCTGGCTGTTGTATTGTAGGAAAGTCGTCCAGAACAAAGACTTGGAAAATGTGATATCAATTCTTGGGCCGATAAGGAATAAACTAGCTGAAGCAAATGGCTTAGGAAGTTCAATTCTGGAGTAATTATAGTTGATGTTTATAGAACCAAATGGTTGGAATCGATAAGTAAAAGAACCACTTAATCCGTATCTATATCCATTATAGAATTGTCCGAAGGTGGGGTTAATTCTATAAGAGAAAAGCTTTCGGCGATCAGACCTATAAGAAAACGAGAAGCTAGTAAATGAATAAGCTCTTTCTCCAGGTAGCTCTTCGGAATCTGTACGGGTTGGATCAAAGCCATCGGTAAGGTAAATGTATGTATTGTTTATAGTAGCAAACATGCCGCCGGTATTTCTTAAGTCTACATCCCAGAACAGACGCAAGTTATGATCTGTTTTACCCAATTCCGGGCGCCATAAGAAGTCTACATCTGCATTGATGCTATGTTGGTTGATACTTCCTTTTTTAGGATAGAAGAATATTCTTGCATTGGGATTGACGCGGAAAAAGTCTCTTCTACGAACAAATCCAACTTGTGCGTCATAACCTTCACCAACATATTGATGTTCATAACCTAACTCAAACTTTCTTTTTCTGTATCTTATTCTGGCACCTGTTGCAAATCTGTTGATATTTTCATCCTCATCATCGTCCTCTGCAGTGAATGCTTGATGGTAAAAGACCTTACCTACCACACTATTGTCTTTATTAGCCAGGTTGTAATCCAAACCTAAAACCCTGTTGAAAGGATCATAAGTACTGGTGCTATCGGAAGATAGATCACTGACTGATTGTTTATTAACGAAGATCATTCCCAGGTTGGAGCGAGTAGATACTTTACGCTGTACAGCAGCTACCGAATAGTTAAACCTTGGCAAACCATTGGCCTCATCTTTATCAGTAGTCATATTTAAGAGACCAAGCCTCCAGTTGTTGTCTAGCTTACCGCTTAAGCGAGCTCCCATTAAAATGGGATTCTGTATATTTTGACCTGTTGAAGTATCTCGTGAAACACCAATGCGTCGCGAAAAGAATGGATTGATACTACCGAAACCAAAGCCCGAGAAGAGATCTGCATTTTCCAGAAAGAATTGACGTCTTTCCGGGAAGAAAATTTCAAATCGATCTGTATTGATTACTTGCTGGTCTACTTCTACTTGTGAGAAATCGGGATTAAATGTAAGATCTAGGTTCATCCCTGATGAAACTAAGATTTTTGCATCACCGCCAATTCCAGAGTTATAATTTGCACTTTCTCCTTCTTCAAAATCCTGATTGTAACCACTTGAAGCATAAGGGATGACTGCGACATTAGAGCCTTGCTTTTTTAAAGGCTCGTCCCAGATCATTTTACCCATATAAGCTAATGACATGATGGTCTGATTTTGAGGAATTCTAGCCCATGTAGTACGAGTATTGGATTGCATATCAAATCGGTAGGCATTGAAGTTCCATTCAGTTTCTCCTTCTTTAAATCGAATAGTACTATAAGGTATCGCTAACTCACAAGACCAAAAACCATCACCAATGTAAGAAGCTCCATTCCATTTATTGTCCCAGGATTCATCAAAATCGTCCCAATTCTGACCTCCATTTGCAATCAATGCTTCCCTCCTGACACCTAATGGATTCATACCAAATACAAATGCATTGGTTTGATCTTGAAATGGATCTAAAATGAAGGTAATATTGTCATTTCCTCCTGCTCGGAAGTCTCTTCTTAGTGAATTGATAATGTATTCATCACCAACAGAGTAACAGATAGCGGCAATATAGAGATTACGATCATCGTAAGTCATGAAGATTTCAGTCTTTGTATCACTGAGAACACTGTCAGTAGGAAAGTACTCCCAGAACTGCCTTGCCGGGCTTCCCATTCTCCAAGCCCCTTCATCTACTTTACCATCTATTCGAATGGGTTGTTCACTTCTTTTGAGTACTACGGGTGATGGCACATAACTTTCAACTGATTCTTGCGCGCTAAGTAAGGAAACAACAAACATTAAAGAGATCAATGAAAGTATACTTCTCAACTTCATAAACTTGATTATTTCAATATTAGAAATGTGCTGCGTTTTGATGATTTAGATCGTAACCAGACACAAAATTAATTGCTTTTAAATGCTAATGTTGACCAAAAGACGGCCTAATCTGCCAATTCCACTATTTTATGGTTGAGTTTAAAATATTACTCTATGTATTATTTAGATGAAATTTTTATTGGCTAGACAGAACTTGATCGTTTTGTGCTGTGTAACAGCCTGTTAGAAAAAATGTTTTTCGTTATTTTTTAGAATAATATTTGGTTTTTCTCTGTAATGACTGGATATTTTTAGGTGGAGTGGCTTTAGTTTCTATTATTTAACTTATTTTTCAAAAGACATTGAAATTTTATTAGTTAATAAGGATTCTAATCATGATTAAAAAACTTCCTACCCTTGCTTTGTTTCTATTAATCTGTGGAATTTGGAGCTGTGAAAATACAAGTGTTCCTGCTACAGACGCTATGACTTTCGAAATTAGTTTACCTGCTGAGCTGCATCAGGAAACCCTAGATGGTCGTTTATTGGTGATGATTTCAACAAATACTGAAGGAGAACCCAGGTTTCAGGTATCAGATGGGGTCAGTACGGCTCAGGTATTCGGGCAGGATGTAGAAGCTTGGGCACCTGGTGAGCCCTTTGAGGTTTCGGCGGCATCTTATGGCTATCCAATCGAATCAATTGCTGATTTACCGGAAGGCGAGTATACTGTTCAGGTTCTTTTTCATAAATATGAAACTTTCAATAGAGCTGATGGGCATACCGTAAAATTGCCAATGGACAGAGGGGAAGGACAACAATGGAATCGAGCTCCGGGAAATTTGTACAGTACTCCGACTCAATTGTCTTTAAAAAGTGGACAGGATTATGCTATTGAATTAAATAATGAAATCCCTCCTATCGAGCCACCTAAGGATACTAAATACATCAAACACATTAAGATAAAAAGTGAAATGCTGAGCGAATTTTGGGGACGTGATATGTACTTAGGAGCTCATGTATTGTTGCCGGAAGGTTTTGATGAAAATCCGGAAGCAAAATATCCTTTGGCGATTATGCATGGTCACTTTCCTTATGATTTTGGTGGTTTTCGCTCTACTCCTCCTGACGAAGATTTAGAATGTGAGTATAGCTCTCGTTTTGATGTAGAATGTTATAATAAAGTAGTACAACAAGAAGCCCATGACTTCTACAAAGCTTGGACTGGCCCAGATTTTCCAAGGGTTTTAGCCATCAAGATTCAGCATGCCAATCCTTTCTACGATGATTCATATGCAGTTAATTCTGAAAATCTTGGACCTTATGGTGATGCCATTACTTATGAATTGATTCCTTATATCGAAGAAAAATTTAGAGGAATAGGAGAAGGCTGGGCAAGGTTTACTTATGGTGGTTCTACGGGTGGATGGGAAGCCTTAGCTGTACAAGTAAAATATCCTGAAGAGTACAATGGATGCTACGCGGCTTGTCCTGATCCTATTGACTTTAGAGCTTATTGTCTTGTCAATTTGTATGAAGACGAAAATGCTTACTATGAAGAAGGACCATTCAGAAAAACATTACGTGCAGGCCACAGAGATTATTTGGGCCATGTAGATGCGACATTGAAAGATATGAGTTTAAGAGAATTGGCTTTAGGGTCGAAAGGGCGTTCTGGTCAGCAATGGGACATATGGGAAGCGGTTTATTCTCCTGTGGGAGACGATGGATACCCGCAACGCATTTGGGACAAAAAAACAGGTGACATCAATAAAGAAGTAGCTGAATACTGGAAAGAAAACTATGATTTGGCCTACATCCTTAAGAGAGATTGGGACAAAATAGGCGAAACTCTAAAAGGGAAGATCAAAATATACTGTGGCGATATGGATAATTACTATCTAAATAATGCAGTATATCTAATGGAAGATTTCTTAGAAAGCACAGAACCGTATTACGATGGGGAAGTAGATTATGGAGATCGAGCAGAACATTGCTGGAATGGAGATCAAACACAGCCTAATCATATCTCAAGGTTAAGATATCATCGCATGTTTATTCCAAAATGGGTGGCCGAAGTAGAAAGCAGAGCACCTGCAGGAGCTGATCTTACTTCTTGGCGATACTAATCATGCTGTCATGCTGTTATGCTATTATGACAACATAATAGCATAACAGCATGACAGCATGAGCCTACGTTTCATCAAAGCGCACTTCTTTGATCAAGTGCTTATTTCCACTGATATTCATATACAAATACACTCGGTAGGTACTACCACCTTGTGTGACTAATTTTCCGATTGAATACATGGAGTCTTTGCTTTCTGACGTACCTCTGTGAACTTGAGTATAAGAACGAGGTTGGTTGTTGACAAAAAATGTCTTCAACATTTGCACGGCCTCAGGTCTCTTATACACATCTTCATTTTCTATGATAGCCACCTCAACTGTTTGATCGAAATACATTCCAAGTGTTTCAGCATCTCCTTTGCCTATTGCTCTGGTGATGTCTTGCATGTTGATCCCGACCGGGCTCGTTGAAAGTGCACTTACCAATAGAAAGCAACACATTAATGTTTTCATAATAATTTTGTTATTTCATGGGTATATACAATGATGGCTTCTAATAACTCTTTCCTTGTTTTTAGCTGCCAAGAAAATCTTCTTTGTGATTTTAGAAAATAAAAAAAAGCAAGCTGTTATTATTTTCTAAAATCACAAAGAATCAATTATTAGCTGGCGAGTCCCAAGGAAGAGTCAGCCATTTATTTACTGTTATTAAGACGAACATTTCAGGATTAGTAACGGAACTAAGGTATGAATTGGTCGCCATTTTGTTTTTAGCTTATCCAAAAGACATTTTTTTAACGATTTCTTTAGATTTCGTATTATCATCAAAGTACAACTTTAACTATTGATTTGATTTTTATGTCTTTTTACAAATCTAGATTTTGCTATTCATATATTCAGTAAAATTTATTCAGCCTTTTTTTTTCGGTAGCAAAATCAAAGCAAACGGTTAATGGAAATTAAACATTTTTTTAGAAAGTGTAACAATTACAATAACAAATGATTTTTACTAAAGGCTTTCTCTGCAGGTTTTTATATTTTTGCCGTACAACCTAAAATATAATCATCATGTCAGCAAACCGTCACATGTTACTCATCTTGGATGGGTGGGGCCATGGTCCCAAGCCGGAATCTAGTGCTATTGCGCAAGCAAATACTCCTGTAATGGATAGCCTTTACGAAAATTACCCAAATTCTGAATTGGTTACTTTTGGTGAAGAAGTAGGTTTACCTGATGGTCAAATGGGGAACTCTGAAGTAGGTCACCTTAATATTGGTGCAGGAAGGATTGTTTATCAGGAATTGGCTCGGATCAATAAAGCAATTAAGGAGCGTACTTTCCACGCCAACGAAACGCTGCTTAAAGCTCTACAAGAAGCCAAAGCTGGCAATAAGAAAGTACACATAATGGGCCTGGTATCAGATGGAGGAGTTCATTCTCACATTAACCATCTTAAGGCGCTCTGCGATATTACTGAAGAGCACGGCCTGGAGCAGGTGTTTATTCATGCATTTATGGATGGTAGAGATACCGATCCTAAAGGGGGAAAAGGATATTTGGATGAGGTTTTGAATCATATTCAGGATAAAAACGTTCACTTGGCAAGTGTCATTGGTAGATACTATGCGATGGACAGAGATAAAAGATGGGAACGCATTAAGTTGGCTTATGATTTATTGGTAGAGGCTAAGGGCGAAAAAACAAGTGATGTTTTAGCCACTATTGCTTCTAGATATGAAGAAGGAGAAACAGATGAGTTTTTAAAGCCTATGGTCTGTGTAGATGATAATGATCAACCGTTGGCTACTATCGAAAATGGAGACCTTTTGATTTGCTATAACTTTAGAACAGACAGGCCACGTGAAATATCTACCGTACTTACTCAGCAGGATATGCCTGAATACGATATGCAAAAATTGGATTTGCACTATGTCACTATGACTCGATATGATGAGACTTATCAGGGGGTTGATGTCTTGTTTCACAAAGAAGATTTAAAAAACACGATTGGAGAAGTACTTTCAAAAGCAGGAAAGTCTCAAGTAAGAATAGCCGAGACAGAGAAGTATCCACATGTAACTTTCTTTTTTAATGGTGGACGTGAAGAACCTTTTGAAGGAGAAAAAAGACTCTTGATCCCTTCGCCTAAAGTAGCTACCTATGACTTAAAGCCAGAGATGAGTGCCATAGAAATTACAGATGCCATCGTAGAAGAAGTAAATACCAATCAGCCGGATTTTGTTTGTTTGAATTATGCCAATGCGGATATGGTGGGCCATACCGGAGTTTTCGAGGCAGCTATCAAAGCAGCTGAAACGGTAGATGTTTGTTTGAAAAAATTACTGGAGGCCGCTGATCAAAGTGGTTATCATGCTATCATTATTGCAGATCATGGCAATTCAGATTACATGATCAATGAAGACGGCACGCCTAATACGGCTCATACTAAGAATATGGTACCTTGCATTTTCTATGGAAAGGAAGCCACTGGCAAGACAATTAAGGATGGTAAGTTGGCAGATTTGGCACCTACACTTTTGAATTTATTCGGAATAGATTTACCTGAAGAGATGGATGGTGAAAACCTTCTTGGGTAATGATCTGTTTATTTGGTGGTTTAAAAGTTTAAGGGTTTAAATGTTTAAGTCTAATTAAATTTTTAAACCCTTAAAATTTTA
>JBCBCD010000296.1:6541-7697 GCA_038530915.1 Bacteroidota bacterium | reverse complement strand
GGAGTAGAAAGATTTTCTACATAGCTTTGTAAATGCTCTTTGTAAAAGGTTTCTGTAATCATCGTGAAGATGAAAATCAGGTTGATGGATTTTACAGGCATCTTTAAGGTCAATAATAGAGATGTCTTGACCCAAATAAATAACTTGATTTCTTCTTGCTTTAAGCAAGTAGTGCATGAAAAGTAAAGTAAGTTCCTGTTTTTCTCCCTCAGGAAGATATATGATAAATTTTGGAACATTTTTTCCTGAGACTAAAGGCTCTTCGTCAATGGCTACAATAATCTTTTGCCTGATCAAGTAGCTCATGAAATTTTCTTGCACAGGGTTAATAGAACCAGTCAACCAAAGCAGACTTAACTTATCTAAGAAAGGATAGATAATTTCTATCATGGTTCTTTCGAAACCAAGTTGTTGAATATTGGTAGAAATAATCCTATCAAACTTGAATTCATCCATTTCTATCATAGAAATGGTAAGTGCATCCAGTTGGGTGCCATATTCAAAATTGATCTCAGAAATTGCCGCCACTTTTTCTGCTACTTCTCCTTTAGACATTTTAGCAATCTTTGAAATCTTGATCCCATTTTTATTTAAAAGTGCAATGTTCAATAAATACTTAAGGTCTTCGTCCTCGTAGTAACGAATATTGGTTTTTGTACGTTGGGGTACGATAATACCGTAGCGTTGCTCCCAAATCCTAATGGTGTGAGCTTTTATTCCAGATAATTTCTCAAGATCTCTTATTGAATATACTGCCACTCTAAAATTAACTTAGAAAATAACGCTTAAAAATAATTTATTCTCGATCAAGGCTTTGCCCATATCCTATAACCATATGATGAATCAAACGGTTCGGCGTATACATACCTGTTCCTCAAAGGTATATGTTATAATAAACCTTAAACCAATCAGCTAACAGTTAGTTAATAAAAAGGTTTACATTATTGTCACTTTCATGACTATATGTTGAAGGCATATCAAAGATGATTTTATTGAAAACAAGGAGTATTGATTTTTTAATTAACTTTAGCTCAAGCACAAAACCATTGATTTTGCTGTGTAGTAGCTTTTATGCATTTATTAGCAATACAGCTCAAAATATTTCCCTAGATTGTATCTTGATATGTTATTGTCAGGAGTAATTTTGTGTTACATG
>JBCBCD010000296.1:0-6531 GCA_038530915.1 Bacteroidota bacterium | reverse complement strand
TTTATAGTCAAAATACTTCTTGTGAGTATACACTTGAGTTATTTGATACAAATGGTGATGGTTGGCGCGGAGCCAGCCTTACAGTTTCAATTAATGGTGAGCCCACCAATTATGCGTTAAACAATATAGCTGATGATGGCTCTTTTGGGGCTTTTCAAATTCCAATCACCACTGGCGATAACCTGGTAATGACTTTTAATCCCGGGTTTATGGATGAAGACATCTCCTTTATCTTGAAAGATGCGGAGGGAAATATAGTTTTTCAAATATTAGGAGCTCCTCCTGTAGGTCTCTTATTTTCTGATGTTTTGGCTTGTCCTACTTGTCTTGCTCCAGAAGCAGCAGATGTCATTTTTAATGACATACGAGCTTTCACGGCAGAAATATTATGGAAACCAGTCGACTCATTAACTGGCTCCTATTTAATTGAATTTGGTCGTTCAGGTTTTACCTTGGGTACAGGTAGTTTGTTTGAAACGGAAGAGTTTGGAATTACACTTACTGAATTGACGGAAAATACAAGCTATGATTTCTATTATGCCATTAAGTGTACCGAAGAAGATACCAGTATTTTTGTAGGGCCACTCACATTTACGACGCTATGGGCCAATGATGTTGGAGTGGTAGATCTTCTCTCTCCGATGACAGCATGTGATTTAGGTACAAGCGATACCGTAAACGTGCTCCTTCAAAACTTTGGTGCAGCACCACAGACGCTCATTCCTTTTAGTTATAGTGTAAATGGAGTTGACGCAGGTGTATCAATGCCTACAGATGGACTGTGGACTGGCGTCCTAGGAAAAGATAGTACCAGCATGGCTGAGTTTGATCAGAGGTTTAATTTTGCTACTCCCGGAGAGTATTTCATTCAGGCATGGACACAGCTGTCTACAGATAGTTTCTTACTCAATGATACATTTGAAATCACAGTTGTAAGCATACCGCAGGTTGACGTTTTACCATACTTTGAAGATTTTGAGAGCTGGGGTGGCGGATGGCTCGTAGGAGACGATGCGCAAAACAGCAGTTGGGAAAGAGGCATTCCAGATGGAGAAATTATTAATTCAGCAGCAGGAGGAGATTTTGCATGGCTTACAAGTATTGACAGTACCTATAATAATGATGAACGCTCTTATCTCGTTTCACCTTGTTTGGATTTTTCAAACCTTATGGTTGATCCTAGAATTTCATTTGCACTAAATGTTGAGACTGAGGAATGTTGTGATAGAGCGTGGTTGGAAGTGAGTACGGATGATGGTAGCTCTTGGTCTAAAGTAGGTACAGCTCTTAGTGGAATTAATTGGTACAATGATACTGCGAATACTGCCTGGAGTGGTAATGGTGGATTTCAAGGTTGGGGTTATGCAGCGAATACACTGGTCGGTACCGCAGGTGAATCTGATGTCAGACTTAGATTTGTTTTTCGATCAGATGCCAGTTTAAACTTTGAAGGAGTAGGAATAGATAATATTTTGATTAGTGAGCCGACTGCTCTTGACCTAGCTATGACAGGCATCAATCGTTTGTCACAGCAAGCATGTGGTAGCACTGAAGATACATTATCAGTGACTATTAATAATCTGGGCGCACAAGTTGTTACTGCTTTTAGTATCAGCTTTAGACTAAGTGATGGTACGCTCATCACAGAAACGGTGGAAGATGTAAACATTGGTCCTGATGAATCCTTGGAATATAGATTCTCAAATACTTTTAATTCTTTTGAGCAAGATGGAGAATTGATCACTGCTTTTGTTGATTTAATTGGTGATTCATTCAGATTTAATGATAGCTTGAATCTTACCATAAATACACTCGAATCTTTACCATTAATTGAAGATTTTGAAGGAGGAACTATCCCTACAAGGTGGTCTACCGATGGAATTGTGACGAATGAGCATGGGCTTCAAAGCTTTGCAGTATCAGATGCATTATCCAATGTAGATACTTCTTTCGAATTAATAACACCATTATTAGGTACTGTAGAACAAGGAGATAGCTTATCCTTTGAATATCGTTTTGTGTCAACAGCAGGAGCTGGAAGCATGGCTGAAACTTTAAATGCAGGAGATGAATTAAGTTTGAGTATTTCGACAGATTGTGGTGAAACTTATGAGTCACTTTTAACCATTGATTCTTCTAATCATATGAATACAGTAGCTTTCACTAGAGTGGTCGTTTTCCTTGATGATTATATCGGAGAAAATATCGTCTTTAGGTTCTCTGCAGTGAGAGGAGCAGATAATTACTGGGTAGATATTGATAATATTAATGTTGTCAGATGTCCTGAGAGTCTGGATTTAAGTTTGAGAATTACTGACGAAACAGATCCGGCGCTTGATAATGGTACAGCAGTAGTTGATGTGGGAGCAGGCGAAGGCCCATATACTTACGAATGGAGTACAGGAGATGAGACTCGTATTATTTCAAGATTAGATGCAGGGTTTTATTCAGTTACCGTGACAGATCGTTTTGGCTGTGTGGATAATATAGATGGCTTTGTCGGCTTGACAACAGATCTAGAGGAACTTACAAATGAAATTGAACGCTTCAACTTAGCACCAAATCCAACAAATGGCATTTTAAATGTGTATTTAGGATTGCATGAGAGCAATGAGGTAAATTGGAGTTTGATAAATTCAATGGGACAAGTGATATCCACCGGTAATCTATTGAGAACTAAAGAATGGAATACAACATTAGATTTATCATCTTATTCTGATGGCTTATATGTTTTGAAGGTTCAGGTAGGGAACAAAGCAATTGCCAGAAAAATCCTTAAACAATAAATAAAGGTGACTTGTATATACTTTAGGATTAGTCTATAAAAAACTGCAAAGGGGCATGAATTCATGCTCCTTTGCAGTTTTTTATAAACCATTTATATGTTTGTTTTGTATCCTATCTACGTCAACACTTATGAAGAAATCCACCAACAATGAAAATAGGTATTGTCTGTTATCCTACTTATGGAGGTAGTGGTGTAGTAGCCACCGAATTAGGAATAGGGCTCGCTGGATTAGGCCATAAAGTACATTTTATAACTTATAAAAGACCAGCAAGGCTTACATCCTTTCATGAAAATGTATTCTATCATGAAGTAGATACAGAGAACTATCCACTTTTTGAATACATGCCTTATGATAGTATGCTGGCTAGTAAAATGGTGGATGTGGTGAAATATGAAGATTTAGATATTCTTCATGTACATTATGCAATACCTCATGCAGCAGTGGCTTATCTCACTAAGAAAATATTGCTTTCCCATGGTAGATATGTTCCTGTTGTAACTACTTTGCATGGGACTGACATTACTTTGGTTGGTAAAAATAAAGCATTCTCACCTGTTGTAGAGTTTTCCATCAATAAATCAGATGGTGTTACTGCTGTTTCTGAAAGTTTGAAGAAGGAGACAATGGAATACTTTAATATAGAAAATGAGATAAAAGTAATACACAATTTCATTGACTTCAATCGATTCAAACGCCATAATAAGGATCATTTTAAAAAAGCAATCGCACCGGAAGGCGAAAGAATCTTAGTGCATGTTTCCAATTTTAGGAAAGTAAAAAGAATTGGTGATGTAATAGATGTCTTTCATGAAGTAAACAAACACATCCCTTCCAAACTGCTTTTAATTGGTGATGGTCCCGAAAGGAGAAATGCAGAATCTCAGTGTAGAAGACTTAAACTATGTGACGAAATCAGATTTCTTGGAAAGCAAGATGCGGTTGAAGAATTACTGGCGGTTTCTGATGTCTTTTTAATGCCTTCTAAGTCTGAAAGTTTTGGCTTGGCGGCTTTAGAGGCTATGGCTTGTGAAGTGCCTGTTGTATCATCTAATGCTGGTGGCCTACCAGAAGTAAACATACATGGAGAAACAGGTTTTCTAAGTAATGTGGGTGACATTCAGGATATGGCCAAGAATACATTGACTATTCTTCAAAATGATGATGTATTAACTCATTTTAGAAAAAATGCATTGGAACAAGCTCAAAGATTCGATATCTCAAATATCCTTCCTGAATACGTTGCTTATTACGAAGAAACAATGGAAACGGTATATACCCGGCCTTAGGTAGGAGTAATATTGGTTTGAAAGTTTAAGTGTGCGTCTCACAACTCGTACCTCGTTTTGAGCCGCCTAAGAAAGTTTTGTTTGAGCCCATTTTCTCTTAAAAAGCAAAGCCTTTTAAGAGAAAATGGGCTCAAACAACATATTATTCGCTGGCGAAAAAGCGCGAAGGGCTTTTGAGACAGCCCCTTAAACTTTCAAGCCAATCTAAAGACTGTTACTTTATGAATACGATTTTTGCAACAGCAGCACTTGGTGTGGCTGTAAAACCTGTAAATCGAGCTTGACTTGTACTAAAAACCAAATACACACCTGTATCAGCTCTCCTTCCATTATAATCTAACCCATCCCAAATGGCTTGTCCTCCTAGTGCTTGGGTTTCATACACCAATCTACCTCTGATATCTGTAATTTTTACATTGGCATCTCTTGCCAATCCTCGGATAGCAATATTACCGGTATATTCTGGTCTTACTGGATTGGGGTACACTTCAATATTGGCATTATTGACATTTTCTCCTGCGATTGCATCCGATTTATAGGAAATAATTCCTTTGTTGGTACCTATAAATACTTCTCCACTAACTTGGTTGATGGCAATGTCAATTACATTGTTATCAAATAAAGGAGAATTGTCTGTATTAAAAAATGCTATTTGATCTCTTCCATCCGATGAAAGTATGAAGACGCCATTTTGAGTTCCTACCCATTTTCTGTTGGCTCCATCTACGGCAATGGTCTGTACATTCTCAGTAGCTAAGAGAAAGGCTCCAAATCCATTTTGTTCTACAATTCTGAGCGTTCCCATGCAGGGAGGTTCAAAAGCATTGGCTCCACAATCAAAAATAACAATGCCTTCAGTAGTTCCAACCCACACATCTCCATCTAGGTCTACAGCGAGGCAATTGGTATTATTGGTTGGCAATTCGCTATTATTTGAAGAGAAAGTTCTGCATCTATCATCTGTAGGGTCATCAATTTCCCCCTCATCAAAGACTAAAACTCCCGAAACAGTATTGCCAGAAATGATCCATTTATAACCATTAGGATCTACAGCTAATTGATGTATTTCTCTTTGGCGACAGCTTGGAGTAAAACCCTTCCAACTCCCGTCACTCAGCAGTACAGACAATGGATTTTCAGCAGAATGGTTACTCACCCATAAGTTATTATCATCATCAAAAGCCAAGCCGCTGATTCTGGTACGAAGTAAATCTCCTATTGCATTTCCAAGAGTGGAATTGTTTTCATCGTACTGGGTAAAGTTTTCTCCGTCTATCTCTATCAAGCCTTCATAAAATGAACCAGCATATATTTTCCCATTTTGTGGATGAACAGCAATGGTTAAAAAATCCAACATATCATCCACCGGATCATTTACAAGCGGGCCTTTTAAAATTTCTGTAGTCCACCTGTTGTAAATGCTCCATTGCCCATCAATGAAAGAAGAAAACCCATGATCTAGAAAGCGGTTACTAAATGTCTGATTCACCCCTCCGGCAGCCAACCAAAGTTGATTGTTTACTATGGTCATTTCTCGATTTTCTTCAGAATAAGGGGAGTTGTAAGTTCTTACACGACAGAAATCGTCTGTTACACTATTCAATACACGGTAATTTCTAAATTCATCACCAAACCATATTCTACCTTGTTCATCTTCAATGGCATTGACAGGTATGCCAATACAACCATTATTCAGATAACCCTGGTTTTCGGCTCTGTCAAAATAAAGCACTCTGTTGCCAGAGCAATTGGTATTGGATCTACACACGGTGCCCATCAAAAGGTGTTGGCCTTCTGCTGATAAATATACTATTTGACTACCTTCTTCATAATGTATTCGTTTGATGGAAGGCAAGATTTGATACAAGCTGTCATTTACATCAGCAAATAGTTTGTTATCAAATGATTGTATGTCATTGCTGGAATAATTAGCAGGTAATCCAAAATTATTGTCCAGGTATTCCCATTGGCTAAAATCTTCCGGAGACCTGTTTTGGCTAGTTATGCGATATATTCCTTCTTCAGTAGTTGCATAAATAAAATTATTAAAACTAGTCACGGCCTCAACACCAATGCCTGTAGTAAAAGTGGTGAAGTTGAATTCATTAGAGTTTAAATTGATCCTGGAAACCCCATAAGAAGCAGCCAACAGTATGGTAGAGTCGCTTTCAATAGCAATATCATTGATGGCTTTTTCGCCCACAAAATTTTGAAAGTTGCGAATTTGATTGAGTGTAATGATCTCATTAGGTTTGATCAAATCAATAACAGTATTTTCATATACGACTATTAGTACATTGGCTATGTTATTGTATCGAATAAGGCAGATGATGCCGTTGATTTTTTAACTACAATTGACGGATTGAGTAATACCGGCATCCAACTTATTCGATACAATAACATACATGTTCCTGGCTCTGAGTGACAAGACGCCCAATCCTGAATGGAAGATGAGG
>JBCBCD010000295.1:0-7705 GCA_038530915.1 Bacteroidota bacterium | reverse complement strand
AAAGGTATATGAGTACGGCGACCAGCTTGGCATTTTACTTGCCAGTGGGTCAACGCCAGTAAACCTCCCAATCTCTGGATCGTACCATCTTGCCCCATATTCATACAGATTCAACCCAAAATCTTCATTCAACTCTTTTCCGTTGTATTGGTAGTTCGTCTTGCCTGCGCTGCTTTTTGCATTGACTATCAGTGTCTTATAGCCTTTGAGGGCAACTGTGTACTTTTCAAGTCAAGTGATTTCAGCTGAAAGAAAAAGGTCTTTCACAAAGCGAACTTGCTAATACGATAGGTGTGCATGTGACCAATATTTCCAGATATGAACGTGGAGAGAATAAACCCACTTCTCAAGTACTGACCAAGCTGGCGAAGCACTGGGTATTTCAGCAGATTTTCTGATGGTAGGATCTACTGATGAAGTAGCTGGTCATTTGATTTCTGATAAAGAACTACTCGATCAATTTAGAAGAGTATAACAACTCCCTCAAGATCGGAAAAGACTGGTTAAAGAGTTTCTAGACGCTTTTTTGATTAAAGCAGAACTTAAGCAAAAGCTTTCTTTATAGTAAGCAGCCTATCCTACAAAAATGTAAGATAGGCTGATACTCTAGTCGATAATTTTTATTGATCCAGTAGAATCCATGTATTAGAATTTCTTAAATTAACTTCAATCAACTTTAAACTATCTAGTTTGAGGGAACATCTATTACTATTGTACCATTCTTTCCATTTGTTGATATCAAATATGATTTCGTCTTTTTTTTCATAATAAGAAATATCACCATACTGAGCGGAACTATTCATACCAGATGATTCTTCAAAGAAAAACAATGCTAATAATGCCTTGCCATCAAGTGCTTCTTGAGGACCTATTGTTTCCAAAAATGATATTTGCCTATTGATTAAAGAATCCAATACAGGAGTATCACAATTCTTGTCAAGTTTTGAATTGTTACAGTTAAACAAAGAGAATAATACAAAAATGAACAGGCCAAACTTAAAGGATATCCTCTTCATAGATCAGTTATTTTTTGATTACTTTAATTACTCTTCTATTTTTAAATATGATCCGGCTTGTAACGACCTTTCCACCTAAGCCCGTATATGATTGAATTGCCCCTCTATCTCCTCTCGTACTTAAATTGACATTATTTTCTGATTGAATAGCACTTCTATGAGCATCTTTAAAATTTTTTGTTTTTCCTTTCTGTAAGACTTGCTTATCATATTGTTCAACAAACTCATGAATTACTTTACCACCTTGAGTACCACCAAGTTCTGATAAGTTTTCATTAAACTGTAGAATATCAGCAACATCTATTGTCTCTAAATTAAAGTTCCCAGTATGCACATCTGATCTTGCATAATCAACTTTAACTGTCGCTGTACCCCCAGAATTTGTAACCTCTGTTAATTCTCTATGAAACTCCTGGCCGTTTAATGTCATCGCTTCGAGATCCCCCCCATTATCAGCAGGCTCAATTCTTAAAGTCCCGGCGATCATTTCATTGTCTTCGTCATAGGTGATATTATCGAACCCCACTCTAAATTGACCTTCTAAAGCCCTATTAATTATTGCGATTAATTCGTTACCAGCATGTTGGCCAAAATCTCCAATAAGACTTAATCTTATGGAATCCCCATTCACATCAATGTTAGATATTGGGTTATTAGCTGCATATCCATACCCACTCATTGGATAATACTTTTCAGCAAATCTATCAATGGTTCCAAAGCGTCCTATTGCTGCATCATACCATCTTGCTCCATAGTCGTGCCAATTCAACCCAAAGTCTTTATTTAATTCTTTACCGTTGTAATGGTACTGACTCTCTCTCCCCGCATCATCCATCAACCACGGTCCTTCAAAGCCCAATCCAAATGGATAATAGTGATTTTCCTGCAAAATGTCACTAGTAACCGGATTATTAGTCACATCAATGACGTTGTTGCCATTTTTGTCTGTGAACATTAGGCGGGTATTGCCTAGATGATCGCGGATGGCGTACTCTTTTTGCCAGTTGAGGGTGTTGTTGACATCTACATTTAGATTGAAATAACGGCCCTCATCGTGATAGATGGCTTCTACGCGTCTACTACCCGTACCGGTTTTGCGATATTCCAAGCCGCCTGCATAATCTTGCTGGTATTGGGTACTAGCACCTACCTTTACCGTTTTTCTAAGCTTGGTTCCGGCTGCGTCGTAAGTGATTTCAATGCTGTTGCCACTCGTATAAGTAATAACGTTCGGAAGGTTGAGGTAATTGTAGGTGATGCTGGAAATTCCTTTGTACGAATCAGCAGTAAGATTCCCATTCGCATCGTAGGTGTAGCCTGCTCCACCACTGCCTGGATCAAAACCATGCATCCTTTGTGAAAAAGGTGCTGACTCTGTGATGCTAGTCAGTTTATTGGTTAAGAAAGAATAATTATAGGTTAAGTCATCAATCTCTCCATAATTACAGCTACTGGAATAATAGCCTCTTCTTTCCAAAGAAGTGATGTTACCCCTAATGTCATAGTTGATGTTTTCATTATACCTGTTGGTGGCAGAGGCACTTCCTGAGCTAGTCACATCGTAATAGGTAGAAGTTTCTAACCTGCTTAGGTAATCATAGGTAAAGCTATAAGCTTGACGATCACGACCTCTTGTACGCCACGCCAACTGACTGATGTTGCCCGACTTTTGAGTAGTTCCACTCATACTAGAAATGTTTCCATTACTGCTGCTGAACAATTCATCGTATTGCAATTCCAAATAGAAGAGGTCATTGTCTTCTGGATAACGTACTCTTGCTGGCGATCCCGGATTAGGTAAACTGGGTGAACAACCTGTTGGGAAGGCTTGTGAACTTCCGGTATGATTATTGGAATTGATCTGGGTCAACCAACCCAATTGGTTGTACTCATAATCTACACTTTGCCACCAGGCCCATAAACCACTTGCAAAATTAGAATGTAAGTTGCGCTCTATCAATTGATCTCTTAGATCGTAATTGTATTCTGCAAGGTGCTCCGATACTGAGTTGATGGTAAAATAGAGATTCTTTGAACGCCCCATGTGGTCGTAATCCCTTCTGAACCTCGTTGTAAGATTACCGGTGGTAGCACCACTTCCGGGACGATGGGTACGGTCTTCTATCAGTAGATTATCGGCCCAATCGTAAGTCATAGACATCGATTCTGCTGTGCTGGAGCCGGAGTTGAGATAATTGTTGCCGGTTGTACTGGTAATGCGACCATGTGTATCATAGGTAAAGGTGGTATGCAGGAATGTACTGCCACCATCTAATACCCTGGCTTCACTACGGCGTACTTTACCTTTGTACTGAGGAGCCGTTAGGGTAACACTGCCATCAAAACCATCGTAATAGTTTCTTGTCAGGACAGAGGTAAAAGAAAATGCAGCGTCCGGATTGGTGGGAAAACCACTTACAAAACCTGTTTCTGTAGGTCGACCATAGTCATCGTATTTGGTACCAATGGATTGGCTGGCAGCAGCGCGGTTGGGATCTTGTACAAAAGTCAATAGATCTCTGTTATTGTACTTCATTTGTATGGCAGCATTCATACCGGGGAGTTTCTTTTTGAGCATCAGATCTTCTCCACTGTATTCGTAGGTATAGATCAAGTTTGTACTACTGGCTGTTGCATCCGGGGGAATGATCATACTGACACGGTCTTTTAAGTCATACACATTGTATGTTCTGGCCGGACTTGTTCCGCTGGTGTTGGTTCGCTCTGTAAGTATCACTCTGCCTCTTCTATCTGTATAGGTGGTGATTACTCTATTATCAGGATCAGTAACCTTGGTTTCAAACAAGGTGCCAGCAGCATGTGTGACCCCACTACCGGGAGCAGTTACAGCAGTTGCATTGCTTCCATAAGTAGTCGTTGTAGCATACCAATCCGGAGGAGTCATAGAAGTGACCCTGCTTAATGGAGAATCTTCAAAAGCGGAAAGGCTATATTCATCCATATTGGTAGGTGGACTTTGGTAAGACCCATCTGTAGAGTTGGTGGGACTGGCAAATGGCAGAGACTGTCTGTACACTCGGCCATACTTGTCGTAAAGATTATGTGTAAGTACATCAACTTTACTAAATGAAGCACCATTTTGCCCTTTGTCCGGATGGTAGCCAATTTTTGATTCCTGTAATAGTCGCCCTAATCCATCAAAATGTTGTACCACGCCCTGTTGGGTCAAACTACTTCCACTTACTGCTGTGAAGGTTGTTAGAGATTTTACAAAACTAGTCGGATTGGAACCATCTTTATATTGATAGGTATAATCAGTCACTACATTGCCCCCCCTGGCCGTAACTTTTTCAAGCCTCATAAGGTCATCATAGTCATAGGTAACGGCTTGTCCATCTATATCCGTAATGGTATTGACTAGTTTGGTATTCGTTTTGTAAGTGTAATTCCAGGTAAAATTCTCATACGTTCGCGACTGGATGACGTTGTCAGCAGTCCATACATAGGTTTCTTTTTCCCATTCGTTGTTTTGGAACTCTAGTGGATAACCATTGCTGGTATTTATTTTTAATACAGTACCTACTATATCCCAGCTTCCTGCTTGCAGTACTCCATTTTCCCAGGTTCTCTCATAGTTCTCATAATATCTTGGATAAGGAATACCACTACTGGCTGTTGCATCCGGATTACCTGAGACATCAAAAAAAGAATACTGAAGTCTATTACCACTAATCATGTTTGAACCAACAGACACGGTCTGTTCAATAGCTGGCAGCAGCATATTTCTTGCAGTTAACTCAGTCTTGAGGTTGCTACCAGATAAATCGTGTATGTATTTCAGATCTGTTTGATAGATGGTTCCATCACTATTAGTCATGGTGATCTTAGTAGGTTGAATGTGATCACTACTACTGTATTCATAATCAGTAGTTGTACTTACTCCATCTCTTTCTTCGACTACTCTGGTCAAATAGTAGGAACTGGTTTGAGGAGTGTAATCTTGTTTGATGAAAGTGGGTACAACTATGCTCGATCCTATAATACAGTTAATATCCAAGTCTCTTGCTTTGAAAACCGTTCCCGGAAAACTTTCTAGTGTAATAGGATTTGGAGTATTAGTCACAGAAGCTACTGCAGAACCACTTTCATTTTGAGATTCTGAAGATAAAAGCTCTCCGTCCGGCGATCGATAAATATTAGGTGGAGTAGGTATACTAAGAATTTGTAATGCAAAAGCAACTTGGTAATTATATATGTTCCTTCCAATACCATTTAAATGCTCTATGACCCTTTTATATCCAATGTGTCCGCCATTGAAACTTCCCATGGGAGTCACACTGTAACTTTGGATGTGAAAATAGGGACTTACCGCGCCTGTTGTGTTGAATGTACCTGTGACTCCATATACAGGTTCACTTTTTAGGACACCACTAGAACGTGAAGTATCTGTTGCTTCTGCATACTCAAAGGTACGTATGACATCAATAGAGGATGGAGAGGTATCAATTGTTCCTGAAGGACTACTGGTCACCTTTTTTATCCTCAGCCCTCCCACCGGGCGATTGTAAGTTGTGGGGGTATCAAATTGTGCATAGAGATCAAAAGTACCACGGCCGTTGATGACCTCTAAAGTAAAGCGATACTTTCTATTGGCAACAAAATTAGTGGAAATGGCAGAAAGTGAAAAGGTCTTTGTTTCAGCCGGAGTGTTACTGGCATGGTTGAAGGATTCTGAACCCACTAGGGTATTATTTTCTACATCCCATGCTTGGATTTTGACGGAATGGAGTGGTAAATATTGACAAGAATAACAGTTGCTGGTTGGGAAAAGAGGATCACAGAATGTATTGTTACTGGCATCAAGGTATAGGTCAAACTTTACATTATTGATCTGACTAATGTCCTGGAAATAAATGCTTTCTGATTGATTAGGAGCAGAGCAACAATCTTCTTCAAAATCATCGCAATTTTCCAAATACATCAATTCATAGGTACCACTAAAGGTTTTAGGATAGGTATTGGCTTCGTATTCATAGGTGGTGAGCCCTCCAGTAGGGTACTTTACCGATTTTAGGGTTCCTACACTAAGCTCATTGGGGACGGTTTCTCTATTGCTACCTCCTCGAGTAATCTGTTGAGAACCGTTGATCAGTGTTGTAGTTGGAATATTGTATACTTCATCCTGATTGAGGGTAGATCCATTGTAATACCCCCAATGATCAATTGCTTTGGTCAGAATGCTGGGTAAAAATTTTGATCCATTCAAATTATTTGTTCCCAGGTATTCAAACTCATAAGGTGTAACGAGTGCATTGGTTGACGTACATTCGACTTGTTGTACCTGATCCAACTTTAGGCGATACTTTTCGGGTGCAGGACTATCATTTTCATAGTGAGAATAGTCCAATTTCCATCGGTAGCAATAGCTTCCTGAACTAATTTTGATGTAATTTAGCCTATAAGCGGTATTAGTAGCCGCAGCAATTGGAACAATATTGGTAAAGGTATTTTCCAGATCTATTCTGGCAGTAGTATGTGGAATAAAATCAATGGTCTGCGTGCCTGTTGAAGTAGTGATTTGAGATAACCTTCTGCCATTGACACTGTTTTCATTGTATCTAGTTTTACCATCACTATATAATCTTCCATTTATGTTTTCCATATTAGGAGGACTTGGTGGCCCAAAACCAGTGGTATCAGTAGTACAAGTGAATTCTCTCCGGGTAAAAGTAGCTGAGGCAAGCGACTTATAGCCGTAATTCTCTTCTACATAGCTCAAATTTATAAAATGTTTTTTATCTGCTGATTCAATGCGTACCAGATACCAACTACTTTCAACCGAAAGGGGAGTAGGTCCTGTAACAGGACCGGTAAAACTAGATTCAATTCCTTGACGAGCGGTACTGCCTTCTTGGTTGCCAAAAATGTATCGGGTACCATCCGGAGCAGTAATGATAAATCTTATGAATCTATTGGCTGAATAGGTCCAACTGATTTTTAAATCTTGCTTGGGCATTAAGAAAGCTTTAGCAGGAGTAGAAGTTGGATCGATCAAAAATTTCCCGGTATACCCACCTACATTGAAAGAAAACAAGTCGGGTTCACCGTCTACAATCCCTCTGGCCACATCTTCTACCATGCCATCATTGTTGTAATCCAACGAGGCTCCATCATTGTAATAGCCTCCATTTTCATCCGGCTTGCCAAGGACAGTACGTGTAATGACCCCTCCGGCATTGAGGCTCCACCCGGCACCTACCCAGCTGGCAGGTTCTCCCATTCTTATGCCACCGGCATGATAACTCAAAGAAATAGGCAGACTAAGCTTGCCTTCTGTAACAGTATAAATAGGTACACTGATATTGGGTACTCCGGTATTGTAACTCACCGGGATATCTCCATAAGCACCTAATGCAGCAGCATTGGGTGCCGCCATTACGACATCTTGCAAGATGTTATTAGTAGGTTGGGCAATAGTCTGTAGGCTAAGCAAGAAGCTTAGTCCGATGATATAAAAAATATACTTTTTCATTAGTTGGGATAAGTTAGTTTTCGTTAATCAATAGGATTCTTTTTGTGAGTACCTGATCGGTATAAAAAAGGCCAAATAAGTAGGCTCCTGCTGGCCATTCGGACGCATCTACCTGCACCTGCTGGTACCCCATATTGAGTTCTACATCTTGTCTATAATGCACAGCTCCGGAAGCATTGAGTATTCTGATTTCTGC
>JBCBCD010000294.1:0-7723 GCA_038530915.1 Bacteroidota bacterium | reverse complement strand
TGATCATTGGGTTCTCCTGCTGATCCATGCTCGCCAAGTCCCCATTTTCCAAACATTCCTGTAACATAACCCTCTGCCTTAAGCACTTCAGCCACGGTAATGTCTTCAGCAAATAAAGGTACTCGAACCGGATTGGGGGAGATATTAGCAGGAACAGGCACAGGAGATTTATTTCCTCTAACAGTGGTATGGCCGGTATGTAAACCAGTCATCAACGTACTTCTTGAAGGTGCACAAACCGGAGAACCTGCGTAACATTGAGTATAGATTCTGCCTTCAGTGGCCATTTGATCGATATTAGGCGTTTGAATAACTTTTTGACCAAAAACACCCAAATCGGCATAGCCCAGATCATCTGCCATGATGAAGATGATATTGGGTTGGGTAAGCTCCTTATTTTCATTCTGATCTATACCATCTGATTGCTTACAAGAATAGAGCAAAATCATTGTCAAACAAAGCAAAAAAGGTACTCTCATACAGGCCTCGTTTTATGTAGGTTTTTAATTTTTTATATAGTCTGGTGCTGATCGATTACTTTCGATGTATTTCGTAAGCAATTGACTAAGCAAATTCACTTGATCAGGGGCTTCTTGGTATAAATCCTTGTCTTCAAAGGGATCTGAGTCTAGTCTATAAAGTTGACCTGGTTGAGCAGAAACATAGGTGCCCAGCATTTCGTGGTATTTATAGCTGGTGCCCCCCGAAGAACTATCGGCCAAATATTTCCATTCATCAACTCTAATGGCAAAGGAACCCAAATCAGAATGCATGATGATGTGATCACGAATAATGGTGTCTTGTCGATTTTGAAATAAGTAAGGGCTTACATCATAGCTATCTTCAGCGGTGTTTTGAGGAATTTCTTTATTGAAAAAAGCATGAAATGTCGCCATAAGATCCTGTAGACCAAAAAGTTGGTTTGATGTTGTGTTTTGTGGAATATGATCTAGCCATGAAATGATAAAAGGAATCCGATGACTGCCTTCATATAGCCCGGCCTTGTACCCTTTGAGTGGTGCATTGGGATAATGGCCAAACATTCGCTCCACAGAACCAAACTGGTTCCACTCAGCACTTCTTCGGTGCGGATCACCCGCTTTGGCCGGAGAACCATTGTCACTGGTGAAAATGATGATGGTATTTTCCAGTTTATCTTCTTTTCTTAACTGTTCAATGAGTTGTCCAATATATAAATCGGTTTCAATGATGAAGTCACCATAGTCACCAGCTGCACTTTTTCCTTCAAATTCTGAACTTGGAGTAATTGGAGTATGAGGTGCAGTGAGCGAGAGGTAGAGGAAAAAAGGTTGTTGGATGGTATCTACATACTCAATCGCCTTTTGGCAAATAGTAGGCAAGACATTCTCAAACTGCCAGTCGGTTTGCATTAAGCCTCCTGAACCAAACATGTTTTTAGGCTTTTTTTGGGTTGGTACTCCACCAACTAACCACCCATTTTCGATAAAGGAATAGGGTGGAGCATTGGGATAATCTACACCAAAAGCATACTCAAAACCTGCAGATTGAGGTCCGCCTTTGATTTGTTGATTTAAATCGATTCCTTTACCACTCCAATTGCCATTTCTTCTTTTGTCCCAAGGATAAGTGGTAGAATCAATCACCGGCCAATCCCAACCCAGATGCCACTTTCCAAAAAGAGCAGTTTGATACCCTTCTTCTTTGAAAAGGTGGGCCATTGTTTTCCTATCTTTTTCGATTAAAGTCATCGCATAAGGCCAAAGCACCTTCCTTTTAAGCCTCGATCGCCAGGCATAACGGCCAGTCAGCAAACCATAGCGTGTAGGTGTACAGACAGAAGATGGACTATGGGCATCCGTGAAACGAATACCGTTTTTAGCCAGCTGATCTATATTAGGGGTTTGAATTTTACTACTATCTGAATAGCAAGAGAGATCTCCATAACCCAAATCGTCGGCTAAGATGATAATCACGTTGGGCTTTTCTTCACCAAATGTCAAAGTTTGTTCTTCTCTTATTCCACAAGACTGAAAAAGCAGAATAATGAAAAGAACAAAGAATGACCCAAAAAAAATGCTATTGCAGTTTGATTCAAATCTCATGGAAGAAAGATAGATAGCAAAGCAATTTTGTGGGAGGATGTACTGTCCCAAAAAGAGGGAAATCCGTACCAAATTAAAGTTTAGAGGTTTAGGGTTTAGGTGGATGCACTTTTGCCTGTGGCAAAGTGCAAGTAGTTACATCCTAAATGTAACAGTAATGGTGGTTTAAACTCTAAACACCTAAACCCTAAACAAAAAATTGAATTTATATACTTCTTAAAGTTAAGTCTTGTCCTTTTTCGAAATCGTACTCTAGAAGTTCACCTTCTTGTATTTTTCCATTGATTTCATACTTATCTCCCAGGCCATGCCACAATTTGATGGAGCCACCGACCAACGATTTTATTCTAACCTCTACTATTTGTCCACTTTCTACAGAGGCGCCCACTTGAAAGGCTCCTTCAGTACCTATTTTATCAAAAGAAAAACTGTTCCACCCAACCGGGATATCTGGGAGAAGGTGTATGCCATCGCGTCGATTTTGTACTAATATTTCAAGGGTTGCGCTAAGCGCTCCAAATCCTCCATCCAACTGCATGACTTCACCATTAGGTCGATCTGTGCTTTTTGCCCAGGGGTAGTCAGCGATATAGGACATTCCTTGATGCCAAGCATCATGAAGTGTGCCGCGTCCTTCATTAGTGTAATGATCTTTAAAGTAATGCAGCCAGGCCACTGCAGCATCGGAATTGTCATTTCGCGCAAATAAAGTCGCTGCCCAAGGGACACACCATCCACTCCATCCTCCTGCACCCTGATAGGTTAAATGCCAAAGAGAATGATCAACGATCTTCTGATGTTGAGGATTTTCCGGATCAATGGTAACAAATGGATAAATACTTGCGAGGTGCGAATGATGTCGATGACTTTGGATGAGATCCATGCCATACCATAATGCAATTCTTTGGGTTTTATTTTCCGGGTATTCCAGGGTGCGAGGGCCTTCGAAAAGGGTGTAGGGAGGTAATTTATCTAAGACTTCTTGCCAACGAGGATCAGATGGAAGCTCAAGAACAATAGCCGCTTTTTGTAGTAGCTCAGCTACCATATGGTAAGCTGCCAGTTGGAAAGATGCATCAGCTCCCCAGGCATCCATTCTTGAGCCTTTGAATTCGGGGCTAACTGTGATGGGAAGGGTAAAGCGACTTCCATTATTATCAGTTATTTCTTCTGTCATGGCCCAAAATCCTTCAAAAGCACCATTGAGCAAAGGCCAGGCCACCATTTGAAGCATCTCTTCATCCATGGAATATCTATAATGCAACCAGGCCAATTGGGCCATCCAGGCTGCACAAGCATGGTCGATGGTTCCGGTCCAAAAACTGCCTACTACTTGCATGCGATCGTCCACAGCATGGGGCATCATGATGGCACCTTCTTGGGCGAAGAATTTTTCTCCGGTTTCCTTCATTTTGGGCATCCAGCGCTGAATGAGTTCCCAGATAGGCATAAGGTGCTCTGTATGATTGGTTGCTAGTGTGGGCCAATAGATCATTTGAATGTTAACATTGAAGTGATAATCTGCACTCCAGGGCGGTAATTGATATTCCTCCAGAAAAGGACCTTGTAAGCCTGATGCTACACCATGTGGCGGTGTGACACAAGCTTGTTTGTAAAGCCCATAATCAAAAAGTTCCTGAATCTTGGGATCCGGTAAGGAGACAAGTGGTGTTTCCTTCCAATACTCTGTCCAAAAGGCTTTTGTCTCTTTTAAAGCTTGGTTGATATCACTTTCTATAGCTTTCTTCTTAGCTTCTTCTAGCGCACTAGTACCCAAATGAGAACTCATTACTAATTGATCATCTCTAAGACGATAAGCAATTCCCAATGGATCATCTTCAGGCAGCGTTTGCATAAAAGCACCAGCTATTTCTTTTTTGGTTTTGGGGTTCCCACGTTTCAGGAGCAGTGACTCCTGTTGGACTTACCAACTCTTTGATGTGCTCCCAGGAAGGAACCAACCTCAAGCTTATTTTTTCTCTGATGTCATCAGGTAATTCAAGTAAGGTGAGTTCCTGATAGGTAGCTTGTTGCAACTTTAGGTTAAGCTTACGGCCTGATTGATTTTCGATCTTGATGGAAATATATCCTTCCTTAAAGTGAAGATCAGCATATTTGATTGTCCATCCTTCGGGAAGTGTAACTTCCATACGTCCTCCTCCTAATTGATGGGGCCGATAGGCAGTAGGACGACGTTTTTTGGGAATGTCAAAGGCAGTTTTTAAACCCTCCAAGTCACCTTTCTGAAGCAAAGACTTGACCTTCTTATAATTAGTACGAGCTGAAAAATCATTTCCGCCTCTATGATCCCAAAAACCAGCCCTTCCTATCGTAATATTGAGTTGTCGACCTTCTCCCCAGACCATAAGGCCTTGTGTGCCATTGCCCAATAAGGCACCTGTATGGGTGCGAGGGAGTGGGAAGTTCCAGCGTAGAATATCCTCTTTTAGCGTTGATGAATCTTCCAGCTGCTTAGTTTGGCAACCAAAAGAAAGGATTAATAATACAAAAGGCAGATAGCGAAGTATTAAAAGCTGGTTTTTCATAGCAATTGGTTTGATGACTTTTTTAATGTTGGTCTTTAAAGTTAATAATTGATCTCGTTCTTTGATTTATTCAAAGGCACCCTCTGTCCATTCTAATGAAAAATAGCTTCAATCCCTTTGGGCAAATGGATTGTACCAATAATGGCATCACTTTGTTTTTGGAGGTCTAGACAAATAGTTCCTGCATGATGTGGGAAGCTTACCTGAAGTTTATCACCTGCTCCAAAATGAGGTTTAATCAATACTTTTTTAAAGCCGGGAGAAAGAGAAGAAATTCCTGCTACCCGGGAAATTATTTGGTAAGGTGTAAGATTGTGTTCTTTTGATGGTTTGATATAAAGAAAGTTAAGCAGTCAACTTATCAATAAGGGGAAAGGATGTCTCAAAATAGTAGGGAAATACGTACTTAATGCGATAGAATTATTGAAGACTCAATAATTCTTTTATCAAATGATTTCTAGCTGTACTTCTTTCATCTAGTTCTTGTTTTAAGGTTGCTGCTAGAGAAGGGATGATAGCAGCCTTATCTAACTTTTTAAGAAGAGCTACTTGAGAAAAGTAGTTCAATTCTTTAAAATGGGTGGTGAAGAATACTTGTGAAATAGTATCAGAAACAACTTTAGTAGGCATTTTTTCTATCATGTTTTTGGCATAATAGCCTTTCTCAATGTCTAATGTTTTTAAAACCTGAGGAAGAAAATCTCTGAAGTCCTGTGCAGAAAAATGTTCAATCAAATAATAGTTAATGTCTTGATCTTCAGTAGTTACTAGTTTTTCAATGAGTATAGTATCAAATAATGAAGCAGTCTGTAGCTGAAAACTATCAACTAAATCGCCATGAGCAATGTGCCATAGGGTGAAACAGGAATAAACACCGCCACTAATCACGATGTCTTTGATCTCCCTTATAGTAGCTCCTGTAAAGCCATCAATCTCTGATTCACGTGTGTTTTGTACGAGATCTTCCTTGCTGTAAGATGCTATTGGAGAAGTAGGGTCTACTAGTAACCGAAAGAGTTTGTCGTAGTCCTTGGTTGTAAACGGAATATGATCGAGCTTAGTCAATCCTTCTCCTGGTATGGTATCAAATTCTTGAAAACGTCCGATCAAATCCCAATAAAAATGAATTTTAACCATATAGCATTTATCTGATTCACATACCGGAGTATTGATGTATGCTTTGTAGCCATCGGGAATGCCGATGCTATCGTACTGTAGTTCAAGTTCTACTATAGTATGGTGAGTAGCTGGTTGATTGAGAATACTTGTTTCAATGATTTCCCAAAAGGCTAAAAGCATACATGTAAATAAAAGGACCTTCTTCATTAATTTTTCTTCTTGGTTTCCATTAAGGTACTTCCCAAATTATAGGTTTGTTTATTGGGTAAATCAGGATTGCCGACTCCTTTGAGCATTAGTTTTTCAAGCTCTGCAAAATGATTTTGGTACAGACCACGAGGTGTGGTATTCTTTTCTTTGCAAATAGAAGCAGCCATGCCTAATACTTCACCCATCATTCCTCCTGTACGCATCAGTCTGACGGTTCCCAATGCTACGTGCGAAACGCTTATATCTCTTCCACCCATCATTAAGTTATTGATATTTTTGGAATACAAGCAACGGAACGGAATAGGATAGGGATAAATTTTTATGTGTTTTGCAATGGACCTAAAGGCTTCTCCTTCAAATTTTTCTTTATTTTTAGGGTCCGGGTAATGCAGATCAATCGTCCATGAAGTTGGTGCGGTACCATCAGGAAGGAAGTTCTGTTCTGTGAGATCATTTTCAGTGAGAATATAGTCCCCAACCAATCTTCTTGACTCTCGTTTTCCACCTATGTAAGCTACCCAGGTCAGCTTTTCATTGATAAATTTTTCTTTTGGTGAATAATGGTTCTTGAGATAAGACCAATTAGAGAATACAACCATTAGGCCATAGTCCCGGATGAATTCGGTTTCTTGTATCATGTCTTTGCCCATACCGGTTTCCCAGTCCCAATCTCCTTTGGTGATGGCAAATGCTTTCTCATCATCCCAGGGTAAACCCCATTTGATATCCGGAAAAGAAACGGGTGCATCTGTCTGTTTGGAGAACCATTGAACAGAAATGCCCATGGTGAGATTGTCGGCTTTTTCAGGAGCAGTGGGCTCATTGAATTGGGCTCTGCTTTCTCTACCTGTCATGTATTCCGCTCCAGCCAGGTAGCCTATTGTACCGTCGCCTGTACAGTCAGCAAATATAGGAGCTGAAAAAGCCAGTTTTTCGCCTGTTTCTAAATTTTCGGCGAAGACTTTGGTGATTTTATTGCCATCCATTTCTACCTGATTGGCGTGGTGGCTTAAGAACAGTGAAATATTAGGTTCATTTAAAACAGCCTTCAGTTTTTTATCATCCTCATAATAATCTTTGGATTGCGCATTCCCTCCTCTATCTGGCCCGATTTCATTCACCAGATTACCAAGAGCAGGGTAGGGCTCTAGCTGGATACGTGCCCCCAGGTGAACTCGTACTTCAGAACTGTTATTTCCACCAAGCACGGGACGGTTTTGTATAAGTGCTACTTTGACTCCTAAGCGGGCAGCTGAAATAGCAGCACAGGTACCGGCCATACCACCGCCAATAACAACAAAGTCGTATTGACTTTCTTTAGGTGTTTTATCTAAGCCAAGCAGTTTGACTCTAAGATCATCAAGAGCAGTTAAGTCATTGGGCGGAACATCTGTTTTATCTTTTGTAAAATAGATGGCATCACAACGCCCATTAAATCCGGTTAGATCATGAAGTGTTATACTGGTCTTCTTCTTTTTAATACTTATCATTCCTCCCTCTACCCATCCCCAATGTGGATCTTGCACACCAAATGTTTTGGGAAGCGCTTTTCCATCTACCCATATTTCAAACTTTCCGGCAGCATCTGCTTTGGCCCAGGGAGCAGTCCAGTTGCGCGTTCTTACATGGACGTAGTAATTGCCTTTTTTGGGAAAATTGACAGTTGTAATAGCATCTTTTACCAGAGTACCCATACCATGAGCGATAAGATAGGGCGAGCCCATTACATCCATCGATTGTTGATCAATAAACCAACCTCCTTTC
>JBCBCD010000293.1:0-7741 GCA_038530915.1 Bacteroidota bacterium | reverse complement strand
AATCCCTACTCTGGGAAATTTCTGGCAATGGCCTGAAGACGAGCTCCTACCTTTATGGTACGATTCATATGATTGGTAGTGACGATTACTTTTTGACGGAAAAAACAAAAGAAGCCATCGAGACCTCCAAGCTTTTAACGCTTGAAATCAATTTGGAGGAAATGATGGATATGGCCAATATGTTTCCACTTCTGATGAAATCATTTATGAAAAATGATACTACTTTAAGAGATTTATTGAGTGATGAAGACTACAAATTAGTTAGCGATCATTTTCAGAAAACAGGCTTACCTATCATGTTTGTTGAAAAAATAAAGCCCATGTTTTTATCTGCTTTAGGCGGAGAAGACATGATGTCAATGAACCAATCAGGTGATGTAAAGTCTTATGAGCTGGAATTTACTGATTTAGCTAAGAATAAAAACATTCCTGTTGCAGGATTGGAAACTGCTGAATATCAAATGAGTATGTTTGATAGTATTCCTTACAAAGTGCAAGCTGAAATGTTGGTGAGTAGTATTAAGTCTCCTAGTGAAAAAAGTGGTGATGATCAGTTTAATGACCTTGTGAAGTTGTATAAAAACAGAGATTTATATGGCCTACAACAAATGTTGCAATCGGATGAATCAGGAATCAATGACTATGGCGATTTGTTGTTAAACAACAGAAACAGAAACTGGATTCCAATCATGGAAGATATGATGGATGGCAAGCAGGTTTTCTTTGCAGTTGGTGCTGGCCACCTGGCAGGTGAAGAAGGAGTCATCGCCTTGTTAAGAAAAGAAGGTTACAAGGTGAAAGCCATTATGGAAAAACGAAAAAAATAATTGCTATAAAAAAAGCTATCAGCTGCAGCTGATAGCTTTTTTTATAATGCATAAAATGCCAAAAATCACCCTCTCCCCTGTCAATTATCACCTCTTCGAGCTTCAATTACCTCTACTTTCGAGCAATGTTTTGATTTTATTATCAAACAATTGCGAATGAACTTCAAATCTGTAACAGTGTGGATTTTTGTGATCCTCATTATAATTATTTTCTTACTGCTTATCTATCCTACACCTATGATTATCGGTGTAGGCGTAATTGGTATACCTGTTTTATTAATTCTTCAGGCTTATATCATTTTGAGTGCTAAAGAAGAAAGTAAGAAGGAATTCAAAGATGGACAGTGGTATGACAAGCCATGACAACTGATAAAAATCAAATGCTCAATTGACAATGGTCAACAGCATTCGATGAACAGCTATGTAATTTACAGGTAATTCAAAAGCATTGAGTGTTTAGTTCAGTGCCATAATCAACCAAACTTTTTACTCATGATCGCAACCAAAGCCACAGTAAAAGACTTAATGACCTCGCAAGTTATAGTTGCTCATACCAGTCATTCTTTTACACAAATTTGTAGATTATTTTTTGAATTAGACATTCACCACTTACCTGTATTAAACGAGCAAAACGAATTAATTGGAATCATTAGTTCAAATGATGCTTTGAAAGTATTCAGTTTCAGAGTACCTCAAATGGACTTAATCACAGAGGAAAGATTAAATGCAACTTTCCATGTTAACGATTTGATGACTCCTAAGCCTATTTGGGTTGATCCTAATACAAGTATTTTACAAGCGGCAAAACTGTTTGATGAACATAATATACAATCCTTGCCCGTCTTAGAAGATGGCAAGATGATTGGCATACTGACGACCAAGGATCTCATCCGTGCAATGGCAGGCTGATGAAAATTACAATTTGGCAAAAATGGATTATCTATTGTGGCTTGGGTGAGTTTGTCGGAATGGGAACAGCAGCCATGGTAGCAGTTTTAACAACGAGATGGATGGGAGAACCAATGAGTAGTTCTCAGAAAGTGATAACATTGATGTTAATGCTTTTAGCGGGTGTTGTAGAAGGATTTATATTAGGTGCTTTGCAATGGCAAATCATCAAGAAAATATTTGTGAGAATAACTGCACTGGAATGGATAGGTTACACTGTCTTGGCGGCTGTATTGGGGTGGATGTTGGGGATGACACCTTCACTACTTCAACCCATAAACGATACAGCAACTGAAGCATTTGAGCCTCCACAATACCAAATGATCCTAGTTGGTATAGGTATGGGCTTAGTATTGGGGGCATTATTTGGATTGTTGCAACGAATTCCTTTGGTAGGTCAGACTACTAAAGCGAATAGTTGGATACTGGCCAATATGTTAGGATGGGGAGCAGCAATAGGAATTATTTTTATTGGGTCCACTTCCACTGAAGCAGACTGGTCGATTGGTAGTATTCTCTTAATAGGTGCTATTACAGGATTAATAGCAGGATTTAGCTTTGGAGCTATTACGGCTTGGTTTTTAAAGAGAATGACCATCATTTTGTAAAAAATAAAGGAGTGGTCGGATTTTTAATTCGCATCACTACATAATAAAGATTAATTGGCTTTTGCGACTTGGACGAGGGCGATCACATTTAGTGGTTGCCTTTTTTGATGTTTATCAATCGATTATGATGATAAACATCACCTTTTTTCAGGTCTGTTTTTTTGATATTGAAAGAAAGAAAATAAAGCTTAGTAAAACTAAAAAAATAAGTTTTGCATTTTGACCGAGAAGATTTTGTCTCAAGGCAAGGCAAAAAATGCAGGAATAGCCTAGCTATGGTGAGGCTTTTTAACGCAGTATTGAGGCAAAAGATTCCATCAAAATCGAAAGATTATTCTTTTAGTTTTACTTAATAGCTAATTTTTTTACACGCAAAAGTCCAAACCATGAAGAATATTTGCATCCCAACAGATTTCTCAGCTTGTGCAAGTCACGCTATCGATGCAGGTATGAAACTTGCCAAACAATTAGAATCCCATGTCCACTTAATTACAAGTCTTAGTATTCCTAAAAATTGGAATACGCTTAGTCAAGACGAAAAAAACAACTTTCCTGAGGCGCTTCAAAAAATTCATAATGCCGAAGTATTATTTAATGATATCATCAATAAGTATTCTGATGTCAAAATACAAACCTATATAATCGGCAATAAATTGGTTGAAGGAGTCAAAAATTATGTAATCGAGCATGGAATTGACTTCTTAGTCATGGGCTCACATGGATCCAGTGGTAAAAATGAGTATTTTATAGGTTCTAATACTCAGAAAGTAGTTCGAGCAGTTCATTGTCCTGTATTGATTGTCAAAAATAAATTGGAAACAATTCAATTTGACAAAGTGGTTTTTGCTTCTAATTTCAATGAAAATGAAAAAGAGGCATTCTTACAGTTTAAAGATTTTGTAAAACATTTTATTCCAGAGATTCACCTGGTTGCTATACACACTTCCTCTTTTTTTGATCCTCCATATGTATTGAGCAAGCACGCAATGGAAGATTTCAAAGAGCTCTGCCATCCTTTCGATTGTAAAACTCATGTTTATAGAGATTTCACAATAGAAAAAGGCATAAGAACTTTTTCTGAAGAACTAGGTGCAAAGTTGATCGGAATATCAAACGTACACAGGCATCCTTTGAAAAGAATAGTCGCCGGCAGTAATGTTGAAGCACTAATTAATCACAGCACTTTACCAGTATTAAGTATAGATTTTGTTGAAGTTCCAGTGGAAGAAAGTTAATTCTAACCAATTTAAATGACCAAGACATGAAAAAAATATTATTTCCAACCGATTTTTCTCCAGCTGCACAAAATGCATTTAATTTTGCATTGCATGTGGCCGAAGAATTAGATGCGATCATAGACCTTATGTCTGTATACCACCTACCTATCACAGATGCAGGCAACACGCCTCCTGATTATATTGAAAGAATGTTGCAGGATAAACGCAATAAAGTAAAAGATCAACTTAAGCTCTTTACTAAAGACGCTCCTAGTGCTTTAATTGGCAAGACGAGAGCAGATTATGGGTTATTTGTAGCTCAGGAAATTATAGACGCTGCTAAATATTGCGAATATGATTTGATCATCATGGGAACAAAAGGAGAACACAATCGCTTTGAAAAGCTCCTCGGTAGTGTCACTACCAATGTTATGATGCAAGCCGAATGTCCTGTAATGGCTATCCCTGAAGAAGCTCAATACATGGGCGTCCATGAAATAGCTTATGCTACTGATTTTCAACCTTCTGATGAGTTAGCTATCCATCAATTGACTACATTTGCAAAGACGTTTAATGCGAACGTTCACTTCGTACATGTTGAGACCAAAGCGGCTGTTGGCACAGTAGATGATTATTTCCAAACTGGCATCTTCTCAGATAGCTTTACTGACTTTACAATAGTTAACGACCACTCTATCGTCAATGGTCTTGATCAATATGTCAAAACCAATGAGATCGATTTGGTTGCACTATTTATACCTAAAAGAAGATTGTGGGAACGTCTTTTCCACAATAGCATCAGTAAGAAAATGACCTTCCATACAAAAGTGCCTTTATTGGCATTTCATGAATAATAGAATCTAACAGATTTGCATTAGAAGGCCCTAAGAAGCTGCGCTTCTTAGGGTCTTCTAATGCAAATCCAAGTCAAAAAAAAAGGCCAACTCCTGTTAGCCTTCATTAAACGATTGAAAGAATAATAAAACTGACTTATCTTTTACAGAACAGTAACTCTGCTGTATGCATAATTGATCAAATCGTAAGTCGTCACTATCCCTACCAATTCTTTATTTTCTGATACAATTGGAAGTGCGTGAAAATAATTTTCTCTAAAGTGATCAGCTGCGATTTGAATGCTGTCTTCCGGGCTCAAAGTAGCAACCTGTCTTGTCATTACTTCAGCAACTAGTAAAGAGCGTAAGATGGCATTGTTATAGGTTTCACTGTTTTGTGTTTTAAACAGGGTGAAACCATGTAGTATTTTCAGATAATCAGATTGGCTGATTATACCTACAATTTTATTCCCACCAATAATTGGAATGTGATGAATGTTGTTGCGATCAAAAACTTCTTTCACCTTATCCATTGTATCGTATGGGCGAAGTGTAATGACATTAGTGGTCATTATTTCTTTGATTTTGGTATTCTTATCCATGATACTTCTATTTTTAAAGGTGAATAATTAATCTACAACTTCTTCATGTCCAGAGCCAATGACCGCTCCGTACATATACTTCAACAGGTCATGAGTGGTGATGATACCTACTAATCGATCATCTTCTAAAATAGGTAAAGCATGAAATTGATTGGCCAGGAATATATCAGCAGCCAACCCAATAGTATCTTCCGGATCAAGTGCCAATGGGTTAGGTTTCATCACATCAATGGCTTTTTTGTGATTAAAACTAGCCTCATCCTGACCGTAATAACATTTCAATCTATAATAGCCTTCACTAGAAATAATTCCTTTCAAGATAGAGCCTTTATCGATTACCAAAAGATGATGAAAGTTATTCGTATCAAATAATCTTTTTACTTCTGACATTGGTGTATGTGGATACACGGTCACCAAGTTTGTTGTCATGATCTTCCGTATTGGCCTATTTGCTCTCATAATACTTGGATTTATATGGTTAGGTAATATTTTCATTAATTTCAATCCATCCAGCTTTCCGGCAACATACCTGCTGTGTGAGTTTGAAATGCATCAAACTCGCCAAATAACTTTAATAAGGCAGTAGTCGTCTTAGCTAGTGGGATGACACATTCCATCATTTCAAGTTGTTGTGCTCCTTTTATGGCATGATTTACCTGTATAAGATGCAATGCTATATCTTCACGATATTTTTTCATTAATGCTCGATCCTTTAGGTTCAAGTCGAATAAAATCGGGTCATATCTTTTGCTTTGAAAAGCAAACCAATCATCATTGAGTCGAGCTACCATGAGTTCCAACTCATTCCATTCCAATAGACACAATTTATCATCCTGAACTACCTCCAAGACAGCTTCAGCTTGCTCTTGGATATTGAAAATAGCATCTAGTGGATAGTCAATATTGAAGTGACTCCTCAATGCTGCCAGTTCATAACGAACATGGTTTAACTGTACTGCTGCTATTTTAGGTCTGTTAAAATCTATTGATGTGAAGGCATCATTCAACCATTCGTTCGCTTTACAAAAACGATCTGTCCATTCTATATCTGCTACTGCAAATTCATATTTCTTTCGAACTTGTTGCCACTTGAAGTTGACATATAAAACTTGCTTTTTAGCTTTTATAATGTCTCCACTTCTCAATTGATACCACAAGGGTATGTAAGCCTGATCAAATGCCAACATATCCTTCTGCAACTCACTTATTCTCTTATCTGAATTTCCAAACGCAACAGCGCTTATCAACATTAGCATAATAATCAGTCTCATATCTCCTCGTTTTAGATTCACAATAAATATCATCGTTCATCACTCCTCACTCATCGTTTATAGTACATCATTAAAGAATTGTAACTACTTAACGCTCAAAGAACTATTCCAAATCTACATGATTATACGAGCTGATACTGATGATAATAATCAATCTTATTTCCTGATTTTTATCAGAAAGTGATATATAGGTTAGAAGGTTAGAGGGTTAGAGGTTAGGGGGTTAAAATGACACACTTTAGCCTTTGGCTTCGTGTTAAGATGTTCTTGCAAGAAACCGTAGGCTCAGGTGTACCTCCTCTAACCCTTTAATCATTCATCATGCAAGACCAATAAAGGAACTGGACTGTCAAAGGCTTCTTTACGAGTCGAACTTACATGGAAGAGGCGCTCTAAAAAAGATCTTTTCCTTCTGATCATACAGAGCAGATCAGTATTATAATCCTTTACAAAATCATTGATACTTTGACTGATGTTATTGGCATCTAGTTCGTAATGGTAGGAACGAGAAATGGACTCAAAATAAATATCCAAAGATGGATCAATACCTGAATCACCAACTCCCACATCTTGATGATAGATTCTAACATGGGCATCAAAAGCCCTGCTTATAGAAAAGATGGGAGCTAATATTTTTGCATAGGAAACAGCCTCCTGATCAACAGCCAGAGTTATTTCCTTGATGGGTCTGAAACTAAATTCATTGGGAATAGCCAATAAAGGAATATCTGTTTTTGACATTACTCCCACAGTATTGGTACCCAAGAAGATGTCGACTAAGCTATTGGCTCCTTGTGTACCCATCACAATCATATCTACTTCTTTATTTATTGCGACACTGGTGATGGCACTAATTGGGTCCATTTTGACGATTATGCTTTCTACATTCTGCCTATGTATTACTTCAGCAGCTTTATTGATAAAGGGGAGCATATCACTTTGAGCATCTTCTCTCATGTAGGACTCCACAGAGATAAACATCCCTGTGCTACTAGGTGCCTGGTAAGCATGAAGAAGAATCAATTGTGCATGCAACTTTCTGCACAATTCTAATGCGAAGGTAAAAGCATTGTTAGCGTTCTCAGAAAAGTCGGTAGGTAAGAGAATTTTTTTGGTCATTGCACACACTGTTAATTTTATTAATTTGCTTAGGAAGCAAAGACTTCCTAAGCAAATTAATAAAATCTCACTACTTAGACTCAATCATTGAAATGGAAAATCAATAAAGGAATTCTTGTATGAAAAGCCATTTGTTGGGTCAACGATCTGTGAAAAAGTTGATCAAAGAATGCTCTTTGTCCGGTTGACATAATCATTAGATCTGCCTGCTGATCTTCGGCATAACGATTAAGTCCTTTCAAGACATTTTCACTTTCGATATGGGTTAGCTTAAAAGTAACATTTTCATTCGCTATACTACTCAAATAAGTACTTT
>JBCBCD010000292.1:0-7765 GCA_038530915.1 Bacteroidota bacterium | reverse complement strand
GTTTTGGCTCCAAAAATTGTAGAAATTGGGTCCGTTTCTAAAGCTATCCAATTGAGTTTTGGTTTTTGTCCATAACAGTCATAGCAACAACAGATCATAATTGCTAATACTAAAAGTTTGTTTTTCATATTTCTTTTCTTTTTTCTAATGTCAGTTAGAAAGAAAGAAATAGGACAAGACAAGCTCAGAAATTAATTAATCTAAGTTGTAATTTATACACCTTGTAGATTGTAAGTTAAGTGATAAAATGGGTTGCGGCCACTAGCCGCAACCCATTTTATCACTTAACCTCCATAATTAATTCAATTGCGAGTTTGATCACAGCTTGAATTAATTAACAAAACAATAAGGCTACCTTCGCGTTTCTTTTGCGCACAGAATTAATGTTTGTGTCGTTCATCATAACGAAACAATTTATATTTGAAAACTGAAATTGAGCCAATGAATTGGAAGACTTTTTATTCCATCCTATTACTTGTAGGTGTCTTTACTACCACCACTTTCTTACAAGCACAGATAACTGATTCTATTCAAATTAGAATTCAACAGGTAGAGAATGGCCTAAGCCCTTTGGTTCAAAAAGAGGGTCAGGAACTCTGGAATATTGAAGATCAAATGAGGAAATACAATATTCCGGGCCTGAGTGTTGCTGTGATTAATAATTATCAAGTTGAATGGTCAAAAGCTTATGGTAAAATCAATAACGGAGAAGCTTCCAAAGTTACTACCCAAACTGTTTTTCAGGCTGCTTCCATAAGTAAATTTGTCAATGCGGTAGCCATCCTGAAACTGAAAGAACTCAAAGGAATAAGCCTGGATGAGGACATCAATACCCAGTTGAGTTCCTGGAAAGTGCCTTACGATAAAAGCATTAGTGATGAAGTCATTACTTTAAGAAAAATACTAAGTCACACTGCAGGTTTATCAGTACATGGATTTGGTGGCTATAAAACGGCCAAAAAGTTGCCCACTATCCTGGAAATATTAGATGGGGAATCGCCAGCCAATTCTCCAAAAGTTAAGCCTATCATTCCTCCCATGCAAGAATTTAAATACTCAGGTGGCGGAACTACTGTTAGCCAGTTGGCGCTTAGTGAGCTTTCAGGTGCTTCTTATGAGGACTTTGTACATGAAAATGTTTTAGGGCCCACACAAATGAATGAATCTTTCTATTCAACAGAATTTGAAAAATACCCCAAGGAAGTGAGTAATGGGCATACTCAAAATGGCAAACCTTTAAAAAATGGCTACAACCTATATCCAGAATCGGCAGCAGCAGGCTTATGGACAACATCTAATGATCTAGCCAAGCTGATCACCCATCTTCAATTGAGTTTGGCAAATGATAAAAGAGGAATACTTACTAAGTCATCTATAGAAGAACTCATGACCCCCATGCTGAAGAACAACAATGCTGCTTTGGGCGTATTTGTTGAAGACCAAAATGGAGAAAAATACATTCAGCATTCAGGATCCAATAGAGGTTTTAGAGGGAAATTTTATTTTGGAGCTAACAATGGTAAAGGAGTAGTCATTATGATCAATGGAACGAACACCAATATTATTGATCAAATCATTAGGAGTGTGGCTTCCGTATACAACTGGAAAGGATTTAATAAATTGGCAGTAAAACCTAACTTAGATCTTTCCGAACTTGATTATAAGAAATATATGGGTACTTATACATTCGGAAAAAGATCAGTCTCTGTTATTTATAAGAATGGGAAGTTGCAGATAGCGGAAAAGAAAAAATGGTCTTCGATTTTAACACCTCTCAATGAATCAACATTCGTGGCCAATGCTTTGTCACCAAGAGCTACTATGGAATTTATCAGTGATAATGAAGGAAAGGTAATTAAGATGATAGTCAATCAAGGTGGAGTTTTAGAGTGGAAAAAAGTTGAATAATAAAATAGCCTCGGTTTATAACTATAAAAGCTTATTATGTAGACAATCTCCGAAATTGTGGTAGATTTTTACGAGCTTCATAAGGAATTTTGAATTGCTCGTTTTTAAAATGCTATTTACGATGAAGCCAACTAACTTCCTACCACACTTTTCACAATGGTTAGCACTCCTTTTTTTGACCTTTTTCCTGGGATGCAGTGAAAGAACTACTCAACAAACAGGAATGAACGATCCAGAAATTGATCGAATGCTTGCTCTGATCAATACGGAAATTGATCCTGAATATGTGTACGAATATGAAAAAACGAAGTACGTTCCTCCGGCAGGCAAAACCCTGCTTGTAATGGGACAAACGGTTGAAAGAGTAAATGAATACATGGATAGTTTCCCGGATCAACCTATTCCCGGTGGTTGGTCAGCTTATGGTGCAGTAACTGAATTTGTTGGCATTACAGAAAATAATACCAACCAGACAGGAACTACTCAAAACCATCAGATGTTAGTGGATCGTTTTCCCAATACCGCCTTACACACTGCCATGTGGATGGTAGGAACCTGGGATGTAGCAGAAAGAACGTACAATGGAGAATTTGATACCGTTATTCATCAGTTTAGCCAATGGTTCAAGACATTAGATAGACCTGTTTATCTGCGCATAGGCTACGAATTTGATGGCCCTCATAATGAAATGGAACCTGAAGATTATGTCAAAGCTTATCATCATATCGTAGATTATTTCAGAGCAGAAGGGGTTGATAATGTTGCCTATGTGTGGCACTCTTACGCTGCTCCACCTTACAAAGGATATTCGGTTACTGATTGGTATCCGGGCGATGACTATGTGGATTGGGTGGCACTTTCTCTCTTTTTCCAACCTTATGCCGGACCTCATCTAAATCCTGAAGGCAATGCTTTAGTAGATTTTGCCAAAGCACACAAAAAGCCGGTTATGTTGGCTGAAACCAACCCAGTAAATGGCATTGAAAAAGAAGGTACCGAGATTTGGGATACATGGTTTAAGAATTTTTTTACTATAGCATATGAAAAAAATGTAAAAGCCATTTGCTTTATCAATGAGGATTGGACCAATTTTAATGTTGCGGGATTGGAAAGCTGGAAAGATGCAAGACTGTATAATAACTCATTGGTTTCTAAAGCATGGTTTGAAGAGACCAATAAAGATCGATATTTAAAACAATCTGATGATCTGTTTGAGCAATTGGACTATTAATCGCTTACTTAATACATTTTTGTTAATTTATTGGCAGGAAGACCGTCTAATAATTAAAACTATTTGCGATCAAGCTCGCAATTGAATTAATTATAGAGATCTTAGAAATAAAGTAGGTTGGTGGCCAACGACCACCAACCTACTTTATCCATTGACTTCGAATCTAAGAGACATAAATTACAACTTAGATTTATTGTAAGAAATGTATTGGTAAGCCTGATTAAAATCAATAACAATATGCGCTCATTTAATCGCCGCGAATTTTTGAACTATTCTGCAAAATTTGGAATCTCCATGAGTCTACTAACTGCATGTAATTTAACATCCTCACCTGAAGAAGCAATAGATCAATTAAACGGTGTTTCTATCGAACTACCGAGAAGAGGTGAAGATGTTTTTGGCTACATCCAACGCATGAAAGGCCAAATGGAAATGACCTTATATCGACAGATAATAGGTGCTGCGAGTGAGTTTAAAGAAGGTGATGAGGCAATTGGAGTGAATGCAGCTAATGTGCAATCGAGAGATTATGCAAGAAAATTGCTCAACAATACTAAGATTGGTGATATTGAGGCAAACAGTCTGTATCAAGACGAACTATACGATTTGATACAACAGACAACCACTCCTAATACTGAATTAGAAAATTGGACCTTGGGCGAACTTAAGGCTTTTATTTTAGCTCAAAAAGAAGCGGCCATTAAAGACATTATGCCTGCTTTGAGCAGTGATGTGATCGCTTGTGTGGTAAAATTGATGAACAATGAAGAATTGATTCAGGTAGGCCAGAAAGTCTTTAATCCACTTCCGGGCAGTAAAATTGGTTCCAAAGGCTATATGGGAGCACGTGTGCAACCCAATTCCCCAACCGACAATATCGATGACATCATGTGGCAGGTTTTTGATGCCTGGTCGTATGCAGTAGGCGATGTTGTATTGGGAACCAATCCCGTTTCAAGCGAACCAGAATCAGTAGCAAAAATTGAAGCTGCACTATATGATATCTTAACTACTTTCCAACTTCAAGATACCTTACCAAATTGTGTTTTATCTCATATTGACATACAAGCTCAAGTAGAAGCTTATCAAGCCGGAACTACAGGCGTATGGTTTCAAAGTATTGCAGGTACAGTAAAGGCCAATAAGACCTTCGATGTCACATTAGATAAGATGATGGACCATGCTTCCAAGCGTACTGGTCAATATGGCTTGTATTTTGAAACAGGGCAAGGAGCAGATTATACTAATGGACATGGAGAAGGCTTTGATATGTTGGTGCATGAAGCTCGAAAATATGGATTTGCTCGTGCTTTAAAACAACAGATAGAAGAGCAAAATGGAAAAGAAGCCTGGGTGCATCTAAATGATGTGGCTGGGTTCATTGGTCCGGAGGTCTTCAAGTCGAAAGAGCAATTGGTACGCTGTTGTTTGGAAGATACTGTAATGGGAAAATTACATGGCTTGACCATTGGACTTGATATTTGCTCAACACTGCATATGGATGTTTCCTTAGAAGATTTGGATTGGTGCATTGAGCAGGTAATGCCTGTAAATCCAGCCTATTTAATGGCTCTACCTACCAAAAATGATCCCATGTTGAGTTATTTAACTACCAGCTTTAGCGATCATGTATGGGTACGGGAGAAATTTGGCTATAAGGTAGATGATGCGATGTGGACTTTCTTTAAAAAAATAGGAATCATTGGTGAAGATGATCAGCCCACTCAATATTTTGGTGATCCAACTTGGGTGTACTATCAGTACTTATTGGCAAAAGGAGATAAAAGAACAAAAGAAGCCATCTTCAAAGAATGCAGACAACGCATAGCGGAAATAAGAGATCGCGGAGTGCCTATTGCAGAAGGTCATGGAGAAAACATATGGGATCTCGATCCTGAACTAGATGCACAAGTGCATGCCTTGTATGAAGATGCGAAAGTGAGTATTTGGACAGAGATGGATCAAACTTTCACTGCTGCCATTCCTGCTGCTCTTTTTATTCAAACACAATCCAAAGACAGACAAGATTACATTTATCACCCTGAATCAGGTGAGCAACTTTCTGATTCATCCATTCAAAGTTTGAAAGCAATACGTCAAAATTGGAACAAGGAAGTCCCGGACGTACAAATCATCATTTCAGATGGATTAAACGTTCGATCTTTAACCGATGAAGGCCACTTGAGTCCTTTTTTAAATCAATTGATGGCTTCACTCGAAGAAAATGGCTTCACTCTAAGTGAAAAGTCTATCGTGATCAATAATGGACGAGTTAGGGCCGGATATTCTTGTGGAGAACACTTGTTTGGTGATGGGTTAGGTGACAAAGCCACAAAAGGGATCATACACATCATTGGTGAGCGTCCGGGTTCAGGACATCACAATTACTCCGCTTATTTGACAGCCGCTTCTACGAGAACCTGGGCAACCAAAGGCAAAGTAGATCATGATATATCCAGAGTGATTTCCGGTATTTCAGATACCGCTTTCAATCCTGTTGCGGCTGCAAAAGAGACGGTTGGTATATTTGAGAAGTTGATGCGTTCGGCTAGTTAGTGCAGCAATTTGAATTAATTAATTTAATATTTCTACGGCGATGCGAAGATCAATCTTCTTTTTTTTAGCATTTACATTCTTCAGTAGCTTTCAAGTTTTTGGCCAAAAACCAGAAACGGTCCTAAAAAGCCCGGATACCTGGCGTGAAGAAATCATTCCATTTCCATTAGGTTTTGCTCCAGAAATAGATTTAGTGGGTTTTGAAGATATCCGTTTCTCTAAAGGTTGGCCGGACTCTACTAAGCAAGGCTTTTGGACATACAGCTTTGTCTGGTATGTAGACAAAACAGAAGCTTTAACAGAAACTACACTTGCTTCTTACTTCGAATACTATTTTGATGGTTTGATGCAGGTTGTTAATAAAGATGATATCAAAATAGATCCTACCATTTGCCTTTTTATCAAAACAGAAGATGGGTTTAAGGGCAAAATAAGAACCTATGACAGCTTTTTTACAAAGGACTATATAGTGCTTAATTTAAAGGTAAAACAGTTCAATTGTGGAGAGGAGAAGCAAATTATTAGATTTGAATTGTCACCCAAAGCTTATGACCATCCTTTGTGGGAAAAATTTAAGGAGGTAGAGCTCAAAATAAATTGCAACTAGAAATGAACGTAGAGGTGGTTAAGGCAGAAAAAGAACACAAGACGGTGCTTCGGCAACTCCTTGAATTGTACTGTTATGATACGAGTGAGTACATTCCTGTCGATGTGAATGAACATGGCATGTATGAATACCAATACCAAGATGTCTACTGGCAAGAACCTGAAAGACATCCTTATTTTATAAAAGTAGATGGAAAATACGCTGGCTTTGTATTGGTCAATAAAGTCTTCAGAATCATTGATGATCCTGCTGGTCATGCCATAGCGGAGTTTTTCGTTATGCGAAAATATCGACTTCAGGGAGTTGGTGCTCTGGTCGCCAAAGTTGTCTTTGAATTACATCCAGGTCCGTGGGAAGCCTCTCAGATTTTGAAAAATACTGGCGCTATTGCTTTTTGGGAAAAAGTGATTGATCAATATACCAAGGGACAGTTTTCGAAGCATTATTTAGAAACCAATGGCCTGAAAAATCAGGTGTTGATTTTTAAGAATGGATTGGATGTGTAGGAGATTTTGAATTAGAAGCTTCAAAAATTAAATTTTGGCGAAAAAAATATAGGTTTAATCCAATATGGATCTGATAAACAAGAATAATTCGTTTCTTAACATACGTTTTGAAGATATTATACTACACGAACATTTTTCATGCTGTTTGGAGTTTTACCTGCCTTTGTTCGTTGCACTTCATAATTGGGAAGTATCTAATCTGCTTCCTAAATAAACCACAAATAAATATATTAGAACATGCATGAAACGAGTAACTGTTCTATCTTCTAGTTTTACTCAGTTGAATTTTTAAAATAGATAAGATGGTTTTTCTTAAGAAGATCGGAAAAGTTTTGAAGTACTTCTTTTTGACTAGTTTGGCAATTGTATTAACTGTATTGATAGCCTATTTTGTTGCACCAAATTGGGTTGAAAACATTGCTGTAAAACTATTATATCCGACTGTGACTATTGAAGATAAGTATGTGAATAACTTTTCAGTTGAGATTCCGCAAGTTTATGAACTAATGTATATCGCTTGCTCACTTACTGAAACATTTAAAAATGACGACAACTTAATAAGCAGCCGAACACCCGAATATCTTGCAGAAGTTAATGGTCATTTTAGTGAATTTAGCCTTCATCCTTTAGTTGTTATTTTGGAAGAAAAACTGAAAGAAAATCCATATTCTCAATTGCAACCAGCCATTCGGTTATTTGCCATGAATTATGACTTAAACAAAGACAACCAATTACAAAACATAGATATTTTTCATGTAAATCCAGTTCTTGTCAAACTATTTAAATCAAGGATCTTTTATTATCCAGATTATATAGATGAGATTGAAGATTTTGCAAAGCAAACGGATTTTTACCGATTTTATGAACACCATACTACATATTACAATACACTGAAAGTCAAATATCAACAACTTTGCGAGCTACAAAAAATGTGGCAATGGATGGAAGAACGGTTTT
>JBCBCD010000291.1:0-7766 GCA_038530915.1 Bacteroidota bacterium | reverse complement strand
TGATTCAAAATCCATCTTTTTGTGCTCATAAAACTATTTTAGAATAAAGTCTAATAAATCTTTGATTTTGCAATAAAAATTGACGCATGGACTCTCATTAAAACGAATCGCAACTTGAAATAATAACGTTTGTAAAGCTAATGAATTTCTGTGTAGTATATAGGGTGTAGGGTGTAGCGGCCCACTACACCCTACACCTTACACTCTACACCAGAATTACTTCAATTTATACCTAAACCCAGCATAAATATTTCTTCCAAAAATGGGTCCCCACACCAGAGAACTATCGAAGAAAGGACTATTAGGATCGTCACTCGAAAGAATAGGATTGTTTTGTCGGAAGTCTAAGAGGTTTTCTGCACCTACATATATTTCAAACTTTTCAGCCCATTGTTTTGAGATTTGTGCATTCATCAATACGAAGTCTGGAGAACGCTCATCCAATTGGAAAGCTTCCGGATTGCTTCCTGTGAAAGGGATGCGCTTTTCTCCCTGCCAATTGAAAGTAGCGTCAAACTTCCAGTAGTTTCTACTTTCGTAGCCCAGGTTCAAAAAGGCTCGATGAGCAGAAAGTAAAGGCTTTTGTAGCAATTGGCCATTGTAGGTTGTTTTTACATCAAACCAACGATAAGCCAGGCGCATGTCCAAAAACTTCAGCACCTCATAATCGAATTGTATTTGAAAACTATTGGAATAAGATTGTCCATCCAGGTTGTAGAAAAAGACAGATTGTGGATCTTGATCCAGATCTACTACAATTTGATTTTGAAAGTCAGTCCGGTAAAAATCGAGACTCACACTACCTTCACGATAGTCCCATCTAAAGGTATGCGTTACATTGAAACCATAGTTCCAAGCTATCTCAGGATCTAAACCATATGGCAAAGATGAATCTTCACTTTCAATGACAAGATTACGAGCTGTTGCCAAGTAGCCAATGTTTTCTGCTATTACATTAGCTGTACGCAGACCTCGCCCGATCGATGCTCTAAATACCCAATCATCATTGGCTGCATACCTGAAATGTGCTCTTGGTGTAACAAAAGCACCATAAAGGTTGTGATGATCTACTCTTAACCCTAGCACTACACCAATTTCATCGAAATAATTGTACGTATACTCAGCAAAAGCACCTGGTACAATTTCTTCCCTATCAAAAATTTGATTGTTTAAATTTTCGTCGAAATTATCGTACAAGAAGCTTGCTCCTGTCCTAAAGCTGTGGTTGGTATTCGAAAAAGTGCTTTGATACAAGTAGTTGGCATAAAATGTAGTCTGATTGGCATTGTAAATGTTGTTGCCATAAGAACTGGTATTGTCATGATTCATAATGGACAACTGCAAACCCATGGTTTTCCAGGGTGCTTCCGGATATACCAAGCCAATTTTTGACCAGGCTTCCAGCCTTGTTACATCGCTATTAAAGCCCCATAGGTTGTTAGAGGTTAAATCATTATCAGGATCAAACCCAACCTGGCCACCTAATTGATCTGTAACAGTAGCTTTTACTCCAAACTGCACTCTTAATTTATTTGGACCATTGTATTGCCACCTATTCAAAGCGATGTATCGATTGGTATTCGGAATATCTAAAAATGAATCTTCATTTCTATCCCTTACTCCTTGGTTGATAGTAGTATGTAATAAGAGGGCAGTAGACCACCTATTTGAAAGTTTTCTGGCCAAATTGAGGTTTCCTTCTGTACGTCCAATTTGATTGACAAATCCATTTAGGTAAAGGCGATCTGCGGTTTCAGGTTTTCGCAATTCAACATTAATTTGTCCTGCAATACTCTCAAATCCATTGGCCACAGAACCGGTGCCTTTATTGAGTTGCATACCTTCTATCCATGTACCCGGTACATAGGTCAAACCAATATTGGCGGCTAGTCCTCTGATGTGAGGAATGTTTTCACGATTGATTTGAATATAAGGACCGGATAAACCCAGCATTTGCAACTGTCGAGTACCGGTAATAGCATCAGTGAAAGAGACATCCACGCTTGGACTGGTTTCAAAGCTTTCACTCAAATTGCAGCAAGCCGCTTTTAAAAGCTCGGTCTCACCTATTTGTTCCAGCTTTATAGGTTCTAAAAAAGAAATAGAGGATGATTTTTTCCTGGAAACGACTTCTATGCCATCAATGGTAACATTACTGGTCATAATGATTTTGACAGCATCTAAAGTATTTATCTCTAAGGTATCCGTTTTATATCCAATATAGCTAACTACCAGTTGATTAGTCGCTTTTGAACGCTTAAGTTTAAAATAACCTTCTTCATTGGTAGTCGTGCCTTCTTCAGTATTTAACCAATATACATTGGCTCCAATTAAAGGCTGTTGAGTACCATCTGCTATTTCTTCTACTACTTTTCCTTCAATTCTGCTTTTAGATTGTGAAAAAACCAAAGCAGGGAGGAAAAGTAGCAGACAAATGATATAATTTATCTGCTTCATATCTCTTCTGTTTTTGAAAAATTAATGCACTTTGGCTCCTTCTTCACGATAACCACAACAAAATGGTAGTTTATCGTAAACTGCGTTTTCCGCTTTTGCTTTTTCCGTATCGTGGCCTGCTTTTGCTAAAGCTTTATGGATGTCATCTTCTTTTACTTTTCCTTTTTTGTAGATGACTTTAAGCATTTGAGTCTCTTTGGTCCACTCTGCAAATTTTACGCCTTTTATTAAAGCCGCTTTTTCAATGCGATCTTTGCACATGCTGCAAACACCAGATACTTTAAATTCAGAAGTGGTTACTTTTTTATCGGTTTTAGCTGCTTCTTGATTTTGGGCATGAACCGTATTGAAAACAGAGAATGAGAATACCAATATAAATAGGCTAACTATAGCTTTCATTGCTTGAAATTTTAGTGATAAAAAAAAGAAGAATAGGAATAAGACATTTGACTTATTCAAAAGAAGAGATGAGCAGATATATTAATGGTAAAAGAGAAGTTGCTGATATAAGATGAATAAGGCACTTTCGGGCGGCGGTGGATCTATAGCAAAATCAATATTTGCAGATTCATCCAAAGTAGAAGAATAATGAAAAATTTGATTTTGCGTTGGAATCCAAGCCAGCTCAACACCACTTTTCGTGTAGCTAATAGATTGGTCACTGTCTAGCTGCATGTAGAATGCTTCATCATCACAGCAGGAAGGATCTGTAGACTTTTCCATGCAATGATCAGCTACAGACTTTTCCACACAATGACTAGCTGCTGCCATGCAACAGCTCATCTTATTATCAAGTATCCATTGGACGGAATCCACTTCTCCTTGGCAATAATGGACATTGCCATAGAGGCCTACAGAAGCCAATAGGTAAATACTTAATAAAAATATGGAAGTTACCTTTCTCATTTAATACAAAGCTAGTCAATTGTCTGATTATCATCAATGAAAAATTCTAAAAGGATATGTTAAACCATTTCAAATGCCATATTTTGATAAAAAAAATATCATACGAAAGTCATAAAAACTTTCATTAATCAACAAAAAGTTTTAAATTTGAGGTATTGAAATTAGAATATTAAACAAAAAATTATTTAATTAACTTCAAACCAATGACAACTCAAGAAATCGCAAACAAATTGGTAGAACTTTGCCGCATGGGTAAAAATGAAGAAGCTTACAACGCTCTTTTTTCTGATGATGCTGTAGCTGTTGAACCTGCTAAATGGAATGTGCCTGATACTCAAGGAAAAGAAGCACTTTTAGCTAAATCAAAACAGTGGATGGAAAACATTCAGGAGTTTCATGGAAGTACAGTATCTGAGCCTTTAGTGGCAGGTGATTTCTTTACACTAACCATGTCTGTTGACATCACTCAAAAAGATGGCCAACGCATTAACATGGAAGAAGTATGTGTTTATGAAGTTAAAGATGGCAAAATTGTAAAGGAGCAGTTTTTCCATTAGAGTAGGTTTAAAATTTATCGTGCCCTGAAGATCAATGGTTTGTGGTTCTAGCAAAATATTTTCGAAGGCGTTTAGCGAGCTAAGCAACTGAGTAAATATAAAGCTAGGTTCATAAAAAATTGGTTTTCAGAAGTTAGAAATTTAAACCTACTCTTAGCAGTTGTTGCACATTTTGCGTTCGTTTATCGCAGAATATTTTAACAACTTCTTTTACAAGTTACAGTACAATGAATTACAGTGATTATGAGAATAGCTTTTCAAGATCTCAAAAATCTTGGGAAGCTGTTTTGTTTATACCATCAATAATAACTCCAATCACTTCCTTTGCATGACGATAACCTATTTCGTATAATTCATCTATATTATCTGTATCTAACATGCCAAAATTGGAAAGTTCATCTGGCTCAAAAACATAGTCACAATCTTTGTACTTCATCATGGATTCTGCATAATAACGCAAGTCTGTAGCCCTTAGGAAAACACGCAGTGAGTTCTTGTAATAGTCTTTCTCAATTTGCTTCACAGGATTAACATTGCTTCCTATGATGTATTGACATTTGCCTTTGAGTGGTTCAACTGGGAAATTGTTCATAATGCCTCCATCGGCATATAATTTCCCATTGATTTCTACAGGAGTAAACAAAGGTGGCAAGGCAGATGAAGCAAGCATTGGTGTGATCAATTGACCACTTGAAAAAATTTCATAAGTAGCTTCCACCAGATTGGTAGTACTGATGAACAAAGGAATTTTTAATGCTTCAAATTGATCTTCGGGAAAATATTTTTCAAAGAACTTTCTGTATTTGATAATCTCTAAAAAGCCCGGCTTATAGAAAGAGAAATAAGTAAAACTAAAGACAGGAGTTGTTTTAAAGAAATCAAGACTTTCTGTTAATGAAAATCCACCAGCATACAAAGCACCTACCAATGCGCCTGCACTGGCACCTGAAATAACATCCGGCTTGATGCCTTCTTCTTCCAATGCTTTTAATAAGCCAAGATGTGCTACTCCTCTGGCTCCGCCTCCAGTAAGCGCGACCCCCAATTGATAGTCCATGAATTCGAAAGGTTTCGTTGATTAAAAAAATTGACCAATACCTATCACAAATCCTCTTTCTTCAATATTATAGATATCTACACCATAATCAACTCTAAAAATGGCATTGTAAGCTTTTTTATAGATGAGCCTAAATCCTAAACCAGCAAAATGTCGGAAATTCTCTCGAAGCCACAAATCACCAAGACGTCCACCCGGATTGCGCCAGGTTCCAATATCTGAAAAGACAACTGCTTGTACTGCAAGAGGTAATTGCTGTTTATCCCAAATACTATAACGGTATTCTAAATTCAATACTAATTGGGCAGTCCCTCTATCAATTCTGTTGCCACTGCCACGAATGTTTAAGTTACTATCTAGTACAAAAGGGGCAAACGGAGTATTATCATTACTGGAAAGCCCCAAACGCAAACGAAGTCCTAGTTCAGATTTAGGAGAGTAGGTTTTATGATAAACAAAATTGTCTAGCATGATAAAAAACCAAGAACCATCAGTTGTATTGTAAACCGACTGTAACAGAAGGGTATTATCAAAGCCATCGCGATGATAGAAATTATACTCTACATCAGACAGTCGGTGGCCGATTTTCCCCAACCACTTTGGTAAACGAGCATTGTCAGGCCCTGGTGTTTGCTGCAATACCTGCTCTTCATCCTTTTCATATTGCTCAATAAAATAATTGAAGCCCAATTCCAACGAATGGCCAATCTGAAACTCATATAATAATGAAGCAGCATAGCTGTTGTTGGTATAGCGGTAAAAAACCGGTTCTTCATCAAAGTAAAGAGGCTCAACTGATGCAAAGCGAGTTGCACTTAAAGAAAATCCCCATTTACTTCCACTGATATAAGGGACGCGGTAATATATATTGTAATTGCTTCTGTTATCTGTATTCTGATAAAAAGCGGTTAACTGTATGCCTCTACCCAACCAATTAATATCGGTAAGTCCCAATTGAAACCATAAATTATCTCTAATACCCCCAAAATTGATGATTGGAAACAAGGTAGCGGCTTCTTTAATGTCAAATTGAAGAACTTGTCCGGCTTTAATGGTATCAATGGAGTAAGAGACATCCAAAATGCTATTCAGCATTCTCAGCTTTTTGGCATACTCAGCAATATCATCTGCATTGATCGTGCTTAAATCTTTGGTGCGGAGGTAGTTATTAAGGTGGGAAGTTTTTGTTTTTTTTAAGCCATTGAATTGCAGGCCCACCACGGGTATTGCCTGCAATTCCTGGGCTTGAGACTGATTGAAAGAAATTAGTAAAAAAAGACACAAGCCAATATATCGTGTCATTTATAAATTTTCCTTTTGTTGGTTCCGTTTATGAAAGTATTCACAAAGTGCAAAATAAAAGTCAATTTTTCTGCTCTATTTAAGCTAAGAAAACGGCTTTTATCCGACTTTAAGTGATATTCCTGCCATCCCCAACAATTGGGACACTCTTTAGCCAATGCTTTTTCTGCTGCGCTTGCTTGATTCAATTCGTTCATTTGTTTGGATATTTATTTGGTTAGGAAATGATTTAGTGTCAAGAATTCACGATATAATCCTTAATTATATCTGCTTGTGGAAAGTGTTTTTACTTCCTTGGGTCGGAGATCTAATGTTTAAGAATTAAGCTAAAACTGACTTAGACATTAGATCTTCGACCTTTAGTTAAGAGTATTTTGGGGCTTTCTTTATTATTAGAGAATGAGACTAATTAATATTATACCTTATTCCAAAGTTATAAGTAGAAGCCTGACCTCCGGTTTCTACCAAAAACTCATTGGCGAAATCCGTGTAAAGCAATTCTAATTCAAAGTCAGGTGTGAATTGGTACTTGGCACCTAAACCGAATTGATAGAAATAATCAAAATCTGCTTGCCAGTAAGGCGTGAATCCACTCAAGCCATAAATGGTTGTTTTAGGATTTGGGAAATAACTTACAATCAAGATTGCAGGAGTTGAAAATCTATTGAAGTGCCCTTCATCGGTCGATCCAATATCTTCCCACATGGCATCTATCTCAGTGAAAATAGACCAGTTGTCACCTAATGGGATATCATTAAAAAATTGAGTCCACCAGGTTGGACCATTGAAGTCGATGAATGGAAGATCATTACCGTTACCTGCAAGATCATCAGAAGTATTAAACCAAAAGGCACTTTGTATAGAGAAGTTAGGCATATTTTCAAATGGTGCCCATCTGATTTTTGGTCCAATTGTAGTGATGCCTTGACGGGTACTTGGCGTACTTTCTAAAGTAAAGACAGACAATGGAGAATCATCTACTGAATTGTTTCTAACCTGTCTCCATCTTATGTCAATACCTGCATTGAATCGATCAGTTACACCGTAAATGACACTTGTTAGTGTTGTAAAGAAGGTAGAACGATCGGTTAAAATGCCTTCATTTCCTGTCTTTTGTGTGTAGAGGTTGTTAAACGCTCTAAGCTCGAACGTTCCTTTTGGGACGGTTGAAGAAACAACATATCTACTCGCATTATTACCTAGTCCTTCGGGAAAAGAATTTGCATCTTCCGATACAGCGGCAGCTATTGTTTTATTCAATCCCCAGTCGTAAGTATAGAATTTTATAGCGTAATCATCTGGAATAGCCTCATTGCGATATTTATTGATATATGCCAAACTCGCTTTCTTATTGCCGCCAAAATCACTAGCATACCATTCAAAGATTTGGGATAAGGCTACTGTACGTTCAGCTTTATTGACTTTGATGAAATTAGGATTATTCAAAGCCAAACGAGTTTGCTGATCCATTTGTGCCTCTAATTGTT
>JBCBCD010000290.1:0-7778 GCA_038530915.1 Bacteroidota bacterium | reverse complement strand
CTTCAAAATCATCTCCGATGAATTTAGAAGAAGACAAACAGAGTTTAATTACCTTTTACAACAATAATGGTTTTAGAGATGCATTGGTATTGAATGATAGTGTTTATAGGGAAGAGGATGGTGAGATAGCCATTTTAATTAGATTAGAAGAAGGAGATCGCTACTATTTTAGAAACTTGACCTGGAAAGGTAATTCTATTTACGATGCACAGGCTTTATCTGAAGTATTAGGAATTCAAAAAGGAGATCCTTACAATCAGGAATTACTAGAGACTCGCTTGCGTTTTAGCCAGGATGGTAGGGATGTGAGTTCTTTGTATCTGGATAATGGTTATTTATTCTTTCAGGTAGATCCTGTAGAGGTTGCAGTTGTTGAAGACTCTATTGATATTGAATTGCGTATTTATGAAGGACCACAAGCGACCATAGACAAAGTAATCATTGCTGGTAATGATCGTACACACGAACACGTTGCAAGGCGAGAGCTAAGAACACTTCCGGGTGAGAAATTTAGCCGCCAGGCTATTATCAGATCTCAACGTCAATTGGTTGGACTTGGATATTTTGATCCTGAATCACTAGATATTCAGACTCCTGTAAACCCACAGAGAGGTACAGTAGACATTGCTTACAATGTTACTGAAAAACCTTCCGATCAGTTAGAGCTATCTGCCGGATGGGGGGGGAACCGTCGTGTAATTGGTACACTCGGGGTGACCTTTAACAATTTTTCTCTGCGTAATATTTTCAATAAAGAAGCTTGGCGACCATTGCCTATGGGAGATGGACAAAGGTTGTCTTTGAGGGCACAGACCAATGGTGATTTCTTCCAGTCCTACAACGTTTCGTTTACAGAACCTTGGTTAGGGGGTAAAAAACCAAACTCGTTTACCGTAGCCGGTTTTTATAACCGATTTGCGTTCGGTACAAGAAATACTAGTAGTTATCAAACTTTCAATATCATACAAGGAACCATCAGTTTGGGTACTCGTTTGAAGTGGCCGGATGATAACTTCGTTTCAAGTACTGCAATCAACTTACAAACACTTTCTTTAAATAACTGGCAGCAGGGATTGTTCCGTGCAGATGACGGAACTGTAGTTGCAGAAGGGGACTACAACAACTTTAGTATCAAACAGACCATTGCTCGTTCTACTGTAAGTGATCCTATCTTCCCAAAATCAGGATCTAGTATTTCACTTTCTGTACAGTTGACCCCTCCTTATTCTTTATTCAACAATAGAGATTATGCGGATGAACCGGTTACAGAACGTTTTAGATGGTTGGAATACCATAAATGGCGTTTTGATGCAGAATGGTATACTACTATTACTGGCAAACTGGTCTTGAAAGCACAAGCAAAGATTGGTATATTGGGCTCTTACAACAGAGAAATTGGAACCTCTCCGTTTGAACGCTTTCAGTTAGGGGGTGATGGTATCAACAACCAGCAGTTTGGTTTCAATGGGGTAGATATCATTTCCTTGCGTGGTTATGAGGTGAATGATCTTCCTGCCAACGTGGATCAAAATGGTGTCAATGTAGCGACTCCGGTATTTGACAAATTTACGCTGGAAGTGCGCTACCCATTAACCTTAGCTCCAAGTTCTTCGATCTATGTATTGGCCTTTGTACAAGGGGGTAATGCCTGGAGAAATCTAAGTGACTTTAATCCATTTGACTTACAGCGTTCTGCCGGAATCGGTGTAAGGGTATTCTTACCTATGTTTGGTACACTTGGATTTGATTATGGTCTTGGTTTTGATAAACCTGGTGATTCATTCAGTGATTGGGGTGATTTCAATATTGTCCTTGGATTTGAACCTGAATAAGCATTATATGCTCTTAAGGAAAAGGCCTTTAGCCTTTTCCTTAAGAGCATATTCTAAAGCTGCTTCTTAAAAAGCACATTATCAGAATCTAATTTCTTATCACTTATTGCATTTGCAATCTTTCCATTTTGTATCCTTTCTAATGTGCCACCTGCTAAAATAATATAAGGGTTAAAACCATTTGATAAAAGGATTTCAGCTGCTTCCAGGTGAGCTTGATTACTTCGTTGATCTGTCAAAAACTCCAAGATAATTTCAACATCGTCTAAATGCTTTATGGTCTCACTCAAACCTCTTATCACTTTATTTTCAGCGCCTTCTACATCAATTTTGATTAAATCAGGCGTTACATCTTCATTTTCAAAAAATGCATCCAGAGTAATTCCCTCTACATCAACCAGGGTTGGAGGTGCTTCAGAAAACCACTTTTCTTTGCTAAATTGTTGAATGTCAATGGTGTTGTATTCTGAATATAGGAGAGGGAATTCATAAAAGCTCAGTACTTCATTTTTATCAGAACATGCTTGATTGATGGCAAGAATATTTTCGTAAGGGCGGACATTTTTCTTAAGTGTCTTAAACGTATTGGGTGATGCCTCAAAGCAAAAGGTTTTACCTTGATTTCCCACAAGTTTGGCACTTAATAATGAAAAATAGCCATAATGTGCTCCTACATCTACGAAGGTATGTCCCAACTGCAGCTTTTGTATCAAATATCCGGCTAGTCGTATTTCAGAATCATGACTTTTTATTCCTAGTAGGTAAATATCCATTCCTGCCGGAAGCTCGACTTCCATGGACCTATCAAAAAAGGTTGAGCAAATGACCTTTTTACCCTCGGTATTATTGTATTTGAACTTGACAAAATATTGGCCGGAAATATATTTAAAAGGAGCGTGTAGCAGTCTTGCCCATTTAGAACCTTTAGCAAGCTTTTCTGCTTTTATGAGATCTTCCAGCATTCGATGATTTTATTTCATTTTTTAGAGTGGCAAGTTTAATAAAAATAAGTTTCCAACCAAGCCCAAATCTTATATCTCTCTTTGAATAGCCATACCACCAGTGCTATCGCCAAAAAAATGGAAATGATTCGAATCGCTCGGGTCGACTCTTTGTATTTTTCGCGTTGACTCTTATACTTGAATTTTCTGCTTTGGTATCCCATGATGAAGAAATATTTGTACACAATACATTAGCTTGTGTATTTATATGTGTTTGCACGCGATGCAAACATAAGGATAAGCTAGAAGTTTTTCTTTCTTTCCCAATAATTTTGCTCTTCGGCTTCTTCCAATAAGGTAAGGTAATTGAAGTAACGAAGTTCACTGATTTCTCCTGTTTGTAGGGCTTCTTTGACGGCACAATTGGGCTCATTGCGGTGCAAGCAGCTTCCACCGAACTTACATTTATCTGAAAGCTCAAAAAATTCTCTGAAGTTATGGGCAATATCTGCAGGTTCGAGGTGATTAAATGATAAGGATTTAATACCGGGAGTGTCTATGATCTGTCCTCCAAAGCTTAAGGTAAACATTTCTGCGAATGTTGTGGTATGTTGTCCCTTTCCTGAATAATCGGAAATTTCCTGGGTGCGAAGTTCTAGTTGAGGTTGGAGTGCATTAATCAAAGTAGATTTTCCAACACCTGATTGTCCACTGACCAAGGTGATTTTGTTTTTGAGCAAATCTTTCAGTTGATTGAGTCCTTTACGCTCTATTGCAGAAACCAAAAGGACATTGTAGCCAATTTTGGTGTAAATTTCATAAAGCATAGCGAAAGTATCCAATGCCTCATCATCGTATAAGTCAGCTTTATTAAAAACAATGGTTGTTGGAATATTATAAGGTTCTACCATTAGCAAATATCGGTCAATAAACCCTTGTTTGAGCATCGGGTTGACGATGGTCATAATTACAATTGCATGATCAATATTACTGGCCATCAAATGCAATTGGTGCTTTTTACGGGGAGATTGTCGGATGACATAATTTTCACGATCCATGATTTTTGTAATCATGCCGGTTTCATCTTTCCCAAGATTGACCAATACTTTATCACCCACTGCAACAGGATTAGTCAAATCCATTCCATCAAGCCTAAACTTTCCTTTGATTTGAGATTTTATGGTTTTGCCATCCTCAAGTTGGATGTCATACCACTTTCCTGTTGATTTTGTAACTATTCCTTCCTTCAACTATTTGCTGTTTTTTTAATCGAACCTAAACTTCTTAAAATTAGTTCAATTCACCTAATCACCTTCCCAATTTCAAGGATTAATTTAGGATCTTTTTCGATCGCATTTCCTATTACAATCATATCTGCACCAGCAGTAAGGGCTGCCTGAGCCATTTTCGGGCTTTTAATTCCACCTCCTACTATCATCGGAAGATCAACCTGATTTCTGACTTCTTTTATCATTTGTTGGGGTACTGCTTTCTGCGCTCCACTACCAGCATCTAGATAGATGAGTTTAAAACCTAGCATTTCAGCAGCTAAGGCTGTACAGGCTGCAATATCGGGTTTGTCATTGGGAATAGGAGTAGAATTACTCATATAAGAGGCAGTCGTAGGCACTCCTCCGTCAATTAAGAGGTAAGCGGTACTGATTACTTCCAGTTGACTGGCTTTAAGGTAAGGAGCAGCAATGACATGTTGTCCAATCAAAAGTTCTGGATTACGTCCTGAGAGCAAAGCCAACAATAGAATGGCATCAGCCTCTTTGCAAATTTGTAATGGACTTCCAGGGAAAATAATGGTGGGTATATCCGAAGCCATTTGCAAGGCTTGGATAATTGGCTTCATGCGATCTTCTACCAATAAACTGCCCCCAATAAAAAAGAAGTCTATTTGAGTTTGTTGAGCCAGCTCCAGGTAGTTGGGTAAGTCGGCTACACTGGTTTTATCTGGATCAATAAGAACTGAAAATAGCTTTTGGGACTGTTTTCTCGCTAGTAGTATTTGTTCAAGTATTCCAGAAGGAAGCATATGTTTAGTTTAGGAGTTTAGGGGTTTAGAAGGTTAAGAGTTAGTTTAATAGACCTAACCATCTAAATACCTAAACTGTAATCAACTTCATTTGGTCCATGTAGTGAATTCGAACTACTTTATAAAGCTCAAATTCAAAAAAAATAAGCAAAAATCGTAATAATGGAACTATCTAATTGAATGGGGAGTTAATCTCTCTGCAACAAGCGAACAATACCATGAGAACGAACGATTACATTATTACATTTCTTTTCCACGTGCAAAATTTAAGCTGAGTCTACTAAATTTCACCTATTTCGAATAAAAATTTTAATTGTTAACCACTGAGCCTGTTTTATAGTGATCACTATAAAGCCTCAGATCTATTTGTAATAAAGCAATGTTGACGCTTATTATTATCATATTCATTGTCACATTCTATACAGAATTTAACAACGAGAAGAAGGACAATAAGAATGTGACTTCCAAAAAATGGTTGGGTAGGAACGAACGAAGAATCGTGCTCTATGGCATGATTAGGCGCAATATGGTACGTAAGCATTTCGTAGATGGCAACCGTAGGACCTTAGAAGGTCAAATACTTGAGCTTTACAAGCTATTGATCAAGCAAACGGATAACAAAACATTGGTGTTGCAGTTTCTTGAAAAAATAATTGTTGAAGGGCTATGGAATAAAGATCAATATTATAACATAAGGTATAACAACAGTACGGCTTTCTACTTTAAAGCTTTTACTTATTACTATGAGAAAAAAGCCATTAGAAAAATAGAAGGCTGGAAGCCGGATAACAAAAAGCCATACCACAATATGAGTCTATTGTTGAACTGGTGTTTTGAAAAATATCCAGTTCCCAAAACGATTCAACAAATCTTCTGGGGCTGGCAGACCATGCAAGATCCAAAAGTTTTTAATGAATTGGCCGGTATGAGCAAGGTTGAACCACTAGAGGGAGCATTATTCCGCTTGTATTTTCACCTTGCTGATGGATATAGCTTTACCAATGCTGACTTTTTAGGTATTAAAATCAGTAAGCGAGAGTCAAAATTCTGGATGCAAGATAAGAATTATGGTAGCCCCATTAGCGGATTATGGCGTGCTGTTTTTCAGGCACAGGGAGGAAAAACGGAATTGGCTTATAAAACAGGTCTGATTTATATTTCACCTAAGCATTTGAAGTTTTGGCGTACTGCTTTTAAGTGGTTGACCCATCAAAACTTTTCAAATGAAGAATGGGACGAAATCCCTGACCTATTTGACCTGATTTCATATATAAAGTTTGGTGAAAACTTATACTATTATGATGAAGGTGCCATGGATGCCTACAAACTCGCCAAGCCTGATTTTACTTTTAAAAACAGGACACTTAAATCCATTCGTCGCTATGTGTATGAAACTCTTTCTCCTCCTTATCCACAACTGGAGAATTTTGAGGATTGCTATACCTACAGCACTCCGAAAGGGGAAGTGATCCAGTTGATTCGACTAAAAAGTCGTTTAGAATTGACAGAAGAAGGTGAAGCGATGGATTTTTGTGTAGGGGGATGGGATTATCACATTGGTTCTGCTAATGGTGATTTTCACATCTGGTCTATGCGAAAAACAGGCAGAGATGGGCAATTAAAAAGATTGGCCACTTTACAAGTTGAAAAACATAGAATCATCGAATTTAAGGGATATGGCAATGAAATGCCTCCCCAAGAGTGTCAGGACATCATTGAACAATGGAGAAGCTTCCTGGGTATAGAAATGACTAAAGAAGCTTTAATCGAGTAAAACTAAAAAAATAATTTTTGCATTTTAATCGAGAAGATTTTGTCTCAAGGCAAGGCAAAAAAAGTAGGCATAGCCTAGCTACGGCGAAGCTTTTTAACGCAGTATTGAGGCAAAAGATTCCATCAAAATCGAAAGATTATTCTTTTAGTTTTACTTAATAAAATAGATTTTATTCTGCTAATCACCAATGGGTGGTGTGTGGTTGACGGACCTAGCATCACCCTGTTTTTGGGGAAGCAGAATAGTTTTTCTACCCCCTAACCCCCTCAAGGGGACACAGCACAGACAGGTACATGCAGTATATGTCCCCCTTGAGGGGGTTAGGGGGTAGACCTACTTCTTTAAAAATTGAAACACCTCTCCTCGTTCATTTCCTGAAAAAAGCTGCAACCAATACACTCCATTTGGCAACTCTTCAATGAGGATTTCTTGTCCCTCTTGGGCCAATCCACTTAACTTTATTTGCCCTAAAGCATTGAAAATCAGATAATCCATACCTGTATTTACTCCTCTTAGGAAAAGTCTATCCTGTGCAGGATTAGGACTAATAATTATGTCAGAATCAATTTTCCATTCGAATGAAATGATGGGAGCTTCTATAGTAAAAGTTCCATCTGTATCTACTTGTTGTAGTCGATAATAATTCCAACCTTTTTTCGGCGAGCGGTGTAAGTATTCATAGTTTTGACGAACAATGCTATTGAGGTTGCCATCTATGGTGGCCAGTCGTAGAAAGTTTTTACCATCGGTACTGTGTTCTAAAACAAAGTAATCGTTGTTGATTTCTGTAGCTGTTTCCCACTCAATAAAAATACCTTCCTCCTTTATTTCACCTTTAAAGTCCGCCAGTTCCACAGGCAAGCCTACTCTACTTACCGTTACTGTTTCTGTTTTGGTAGCTGCGGCACCAACCATTGCGCAAGCAGGAGCTGCGGCTACTCCAACATTATCAAATACTGTAAGTGTCACCGTATAATCGCCATTAGTAGTGTAGGTATGAGTAATGGGTAGTTCATCAGTATCAGTTATAATTCTAGAGTTTCCATCTCCAAAATCCCATTCAAATCGATCGATGCGATCGGTTGAAACGGTAGGTATGGTAGAAGGGTTGAAATTAATAAGCGGATCACTGACTGAAACAATGCATATGTTTTTAATCGTCAAGCCACTGAATTAATTCATACCTCCGG
>JBCBCD010000289.1:0-7781 GCA_038530915.1 Bacteroidota bacterium | reverse complement strand
TCGTCATAATTTAATACGAGATCAGAGATTTCTTTTAAATTCTTCCTTATAACCCTCTCATACACCGCAACTTGAGCTAATTATTAATCGCCAGACAAATCAGTACAACAACATTTACCCTATGAGAAAATTAATACTACTCTTTTTTATAGGTTGCACAACTATCTTAAATGCACAACAAGACGAACCTATGCGTGTCACTCGTTGTGAAGCGGTGGATCGGAAATCTCCCATTTCCAATGTTTTTGTGGATAGCAATAACATCAAATGGGTAGTTAATAATGAAGGGCTTTTAAAAGTATATGATCTTAATTATTCTGAAAAACAATCACTACCTGCCGGCACCAATACTTTATATGGAGTTCCCGGTGGTAATGCTGATATCAGATGGAATCCAGCCGAACTCAATCAACTGCTAGGTAATACCATTACAGCTGATAACCCCATAACTGCCGGCATTTATGATGCAGAGAAGGATGAAATGTGGCTGGGGACTGCTCAAACCGGAGTTTATGTTTTGGAAACCGAACCTGGATTGAGCTTAAAAAGACATCTCACTGCCAAAAACTCCAAACTCCGATCAGAGAAAGTCAATAAGATTTATATCGATAGCCTTAATAGAAAATGGATTGGAACAGAAGAAGGCGTACTCAAGATTTCAAGAGGAGGTAAAGAAGAATTGATTGAGCGATATTTCGACATAAGAAGTATTGCTGTTGGGCCATCAGGAGTTTGGCTACTAACAGCTGACTATTTTGGGAAACTAGACAGAAAAGGAACATGGTATCCTGTGGAGTTGCCCCAACAAAGCTTTGAAGGTAGATTAACAGATATGGCTTTTGATGTAACTGGTCGACTATGGGTTGCTTCGGATGTCATTACTAGTTATAATCCAAAGACGAAGAAAGTAGAGATCTATGGTCCAGCTCAATATTACACCAGTGAGTTTGCTACTGCCTTTGCCAACGATCCCAATGGAGGTATTTGGGTGGCCACAGCTGATAAAGGTTTATTCCTGATTGAAAGAGCAGCAACCATTACCTTGAGTATTTTGGTAGAAAAAGAGTTGGGTTGTGCCCCCGATGCAAAGGATGGAATACTTGAAGCTCGAGCGGTAGGTGGATTCCCTCCCTACACGTATGAATGGAGCAATGGTGGCTCCTCAGCCAGATTGACCAATGTTTCCGCAGGCAACTACCAAGTGACGGTCACAGGAGGTAGGGGATTAAAACAAAATGCTAAAATTGAAATAATCGACCCAAGCATTAAAGCAGGTCTTCAAATAGAAAAAACACCTAGTGAAAAAGGGTCGAGTGATGCTGTCGTAACCGTTACAGCAAGTGGTGGAGAAGGTAAGTATACTTATTTATGGGACAATGGTGAGAAAAACTCACAGGCAACCAAACTGACTAGTGGCAAACATTCAGTTACTGTCACTGATGCTAATGGATGTTCTACAGTTGCAGAATTAGATGTACCTGCTACTGCCGCACCTCTAGCTGTAGATATTGCTGAAACTAAAAATATAAAATGTGTGGGCGGTACAGATGGAGCACTGAATGCAAATGTTTCCGGAGGAACCCCACCGTTTCAATATGAGTGGAGCAATCAAGGAAGTACCCAGCTTATTGAAGGCTTAGCACAAGGGAATTACCAAGTAACCATCACCGATGCAAAAGGAATGAGTGTGAATGCAAGCTATGCTTTGAATCAACCTGAAGTCATTAAAGCTAATGCGTTACCCACTTCACCAGCCAGTACTGGCAATGCGGATGGTCAAGCAGAAGTAAGCGCCTCAGGAGGAACAGGTAGCTATACTTATACCTGGGACAATGGCGAAAAGGCAAGTAAGGCCATTCAGCTCGCACCTGGTAAGCATTCTGTTACCATCACCGATGCGAATGGATGTGAAGCCATTGCTTCCGTTGAAATTACAGAAAACATTCTTCCACTAACGGTTGCAATAGAACAAACACAAAACATCAAGTGTGCCGGTGATAATTCAGCTGCTTTACAAGTAAAATATTCAGGTGGTAAAGGTCCTTTCAACATCAGTTGGAACAATGGCGGTACTGAAAATGAAATTGCTAACCTGCCACAAGGAGATTACAGTGTAACCTTGACGGATGGTACTGGTGCTACTTCCAGTGCAAGCATAAGAGTAGAAGAACCAGGTCCTTTAACTGCTACTGCTTTAGCAACCAGTCCTGCAAGTACTGATAATGAGGATGGAGAAGCAGAAGTGAAAGCATCAGGTGGAACCGGGCAATATAGCGTTAAGTGGGACAATAGAGAAACAACTGTAAAAGCAGTTAAATTAGCTCCAGGTACTCGATCAGTCACTATTACTGATGCCAACAATTGCTCTGTAGTCGCTTCAGTAGAAATCACTGAAAACATCTTGCCTCTTGCAGCCAATATCGAACAAGTTGATGAAATTCGTTGTGCCAATGAAGCAACTGCCAGTTTACAAGCTTCTGTTTCTGGAGGCAAAGGGCCATTCCAATTCAGTTGGAGCAACAACCAAAGCACACAACAAATCAAAGGATTGGCAACAGGAAGTTACAGTTTGACCATAACGGATGCAGTAGGAGGAACTACAACGGCTAGTTTTACAGTCAACCAACCTAAACCATTGGTTGCTCAAGCTTTAGCTACCAGCCCTGCCAGTACAGATAATCAAGATGGCGAAGCTGAAGTCACAGTAAGTGGGGGAACAGGACAATTTTCAATAAAATGGGACAATGAAGAAACTACTGTAAAAGCCACTGGCTTGGCTCCTGGTATTCATCAAGTTACTGTTACGGATGAAAATCAATGTCAGACGGTTGCAGAAGTAACTATTACAGAAAATGTATTGCCTTTGGCAGCTAATATTGAGATCTTAAAAGAACTAAGTTGTTATGGAGCTGATGATGCAAGTATGAAGGTCAACTACTCGGGCGGTAAAGGACCATTTAAGTTTGCCTGGAGCAACAGCAGTACTTCAGATCAATTGAATAATCTCTCTGCCAACACTTACACTGTTACCATTACAGATGCAGTGGGAGGAACCATCACAGCTTCAGTTGAAATCACTAATCCAGCACAACTTGAGGCAGTAACTCAGGTTCTTCAACCAGCTAGCACAGATAATGAAGACGGCCAAGCAGAGGTGACTATTTCCGGAGCTCAAGGACGGTATGCTGTTAAATGGGATAATGGAGAAACTGCTGTAAAAGCTATTCAATTAGCACCCGGTGTACACAAAGTAACAGTTACTGATGCCAATCAATGTGAAACTGAAGCAGAAGTGACCATTACTGAAAATGTATTGCCTTTGGCAGCTGATATCGAAATTCTTCAAGAAGTAAGCTGTTTTGAAGCTGAAGATGCGAGTTTGAAAGTCAACTACTCTGGTGGTAAAGGACCATTTACTTTTTCATGGAGCAATAGTAGTACTTCCCAACAATTGAATAATATTTCTGCGAATACGTACACCGTTACAATTACGGATGCTTTAGGTTCAAGTATTACTGTTTCTTCAGAAATCAGAAACCCAATCGCCTTAGAAGCAGAAATCCGCGTACTGCAACCTGCCAGTACAGATAATGAAGATGGACAAGCAGAAGTCAGTGTTGTAGGATCTCAAGGATCTTATTCGGTACAATGGGACAATGGAGAAACTACCAATACTGCGAAACAACTTGCTCCTGGAGAACATAACGTCACTATAGTTGATGCTCAAAATTGTCAGACCATTGCCAATGTAACTATTACAGAAAACATTCTGCCACTGGTAGTAGATATCGAACAAAGTGCTGAAATCAAATGCTTTGGGGAAAGTACAGCTTCATTAAATGCGACATACAGTGGAGGTAAAGGGCCATTCCAATTCAATTGGAGCAATGGCAGCACCAGTCAGCAACTAGAAAACCTAGCTGCAGGAGATTACTTTGTAACGATTACCGATGCACTTGGAAGTGAGAAAGTAACCAATTTCATCATTGGTCAGCCTTATCAGATTCAAATTAAATTCAGTGATATTCAACCCGCAAGTACTGACAATCAGGATGGTCAGGCTAAAGTAATAGCAGCTGAAGGAACGCCACCATTTAACTATCAATGGGATACTGGCGAGCAGGATGCTATCGCTGTAAAATTAGGTCCTAGTACCCACACTGTGACGGTAACAGATGCAAATGGATGTACTCAGACAGGAAACCTAGAAATTACCGAAAATGTACTTCCATTAACTGTGAATATTGAATTGGTGAAAGCTATAAGTTGTTTTGGAGCAGCAGATGCTGAAGTAAAAGCAGTGATAAGTGGTGGTAAAAAACCATATTCCTATAGTTGGTCAAAAGAAGGGATAAGCGGAGAAGGTCCGAGTGGACTAACACCAGGATCATATACCGTTGAAATAACAGATGCGATTGGCCAAAAAGCGACGGCTCCCATTACCATCACAGAGCCTACTCAATTGGAAATTTCTGCTCAAGCCAATGCACCTGCCAGAGATGAAAATACCAATGATGGCAAGGCAACAGTTAGTGTCAAAGGAGGAACACAGCCTTATAAAATACAATGGCCTAGTGGGGAAAATACCGAAAGAGCTTCCCGACTTGCTTACGGTGATAATGTGGTTACCGTTACAGATAATAATGGTTGTAAGCTCACTACAAATGTAGCTATCGACAAGCGCAAAATACCTGGCTTGGTATTAGAAACCGTAGAGGAAGGTCAGAAAATCAGCATAGAAGCATTACAGTTTGATGCCGATAGTACAAATGTCAAAGAAGATTACTTCCCGGTACTGGATGAGTTGTACACCTTCTTAATTGAAAACCAAGCGGTTGCTGTAGAAATAGGTGGGCATACCAACAATATTCCACCAGATTGGTATTGCGATGACTTATCTACTAAAAGGGCTCGCTCTGTTGCTGCTTATCTAGTAAATAAAGGTATCGCGGATGGTAGAGTGAAGTTCCGAGGATATGGAAAGCGTTTCCCGATCGCCACTAACGAAACGGTAGAGGGACGTAAGAAAAATCAACGGATTGAGATTACGATTTTGGACTTGGGAAGGTAATGATGTTATCATGCTATTATGTTGTCATGCTATTATACTTTCATTCCCTTATGACAACATAATAGTATAACAACATGAAATTCAACAGCCTCCCTCTTCCAACAAAAATTGATAAACCACCAGGCTATTACTTTCCGTATCAGTGAAATTGAGCAATTTCCAGAGAGGTTCTTTTGTTGGACCTTTAACAACACAACCACTTTCGGTGAAAACTGCACCATGACAAGGACAGTGGAATTCACTTAGGGATTCCAACCATTGAACAGTACACCCAAAGTGTGTGCAAGATAGGTCTAATACTTCGTATTTATTCTCAGCTAATTTTCTATACCTGGCAACTTGTAGGCCTCCTCTTTCGAGTATTGCCTCTGAGCCTATATCTTGAATTTCAGATAGCCTATCCAGTGAAATAACTTTAGCTTGTCCGACCGTAAAAGGCTCATCATTTTGAATTTGAAGCCCGGTAGTCAAATTGGTTAACCTGAAATAACAGTTTTTAGAGTTGGTTTTAGGTAAGGTCCAAGCATAAGTTCCTAGATCTGCATTGATGGATTCTACTACACTGGTCCATTCATTACCGCCATTTGCAGAGAATTCTATTTTTAAGAAATTGACAGCTTCACTCACCCACCTAATATCAACTTGCTGCTCAGAAATTAAGAGTGCTAGATCATTAGGTCCGCTTAATGTTAGCATTTCATCTGCTGGAGAAGGTTGAAAATCTTCCAGACTATCTGTGGTACATTGCCAAACAAGTGGTGATAATCCAATACCTGTAAGTCCAACTGCCAATTTTCTAATGAAAACTCTCCTGTTCTGTTCCATAATGATCAAAGTTGATGAGTTGAAATGATTCACGGCAAATTAGAAAATAGCTAAAAGAAATAAAGGTTAAATGGTTTTATCATTCTGTTAAGAAAAGCCCTGAGAATTTGCTTGCTGCGGTGCAGCAAGCAAATTCTATAACCTCATCTTTGGTCGTGTTTCTCAAGTTTTTAGCCGAACAAAGTGGCCATTTCACAGATTCAACAAGATATTTACACTGTATTTATTGAAAACAAAAAATATTATTTGAAGAAATGGGAATTATCGTCTTATTATTTTTTTACTCTGTAGCAATCTGCTTATTTGCCCTTTGGATTTACGCATTAGTTGATGTCATCAATGCCAGGTTCCCGGAATCAAATAGCAAAGTAATCTGGGTCTTATTAATTGTTTTATTGCCATTTGTGGGGACAGTTTTGTATTTTATGATCGGCCGAAAACAGAAAATGGTCGATTCAATTGTCTAAAAGAAAGATACCCAAAATAAGAGTATAGTTTCAAAAACTTCGCCTATGCAAGAACTTATTCAAGTGGCCTTTGCGCCCATTAACTTGTTCTATACCATACTCTTTTTATTCGTCATCCTATACTGGCTTTCCGTCATTTTAGGTGCCATAGATATGAGTGCTTTTGACTTTGATGTAGAGGTTGATGCAGATTTGGATATAGATGTAGATTTGGACGCAGATGTCGATACAGAAGTCAGTGGTACTTCAGCAAGTTGGTTAGCTGCAATATTGCACTTTTTCAACTTTGGAAAATTGCCTTTCATGATCGTCATAACAGCTGTCACCATAGTCGGCTGGCCATTGAGCATATTGAGCAACTACTACCTGGGAGGCAATAGTTGGGGATTTGCCCTTGCCCTATTTATTCCAATTCTTTTTATCAGTTTATTGGTGGCAAAAATACTGACTTCGCCTTTGGTGCCTGTTTTTGAAAGATTAGATAGTGCCGCCAATGAAATTGATTATATCGGTAAAGTCTGCAAACTTAGATTACCTGCCAGCCACACTAAATTTGGTCAGGCAGAAGTAATGGTCAATGATGTATCCTTATTGATCAATGTTAAAACGAAAGATGATCAAAGTACTCTATCCAGGGGCGAAGAAGCTTTGATCATTGGAAAAACTCCGGATGAAAAATATTATTTAATTCAAAAGTTATCATAAAGGTCTAATGCTATCACAGACCTTCAACAAACAACCATAAAACAGTACACCTATGTTATTACTCCAAATAGCTCAATCTATTGTAATAGTACTCATCGTCTTTGGAGTGCTAGTATTATTCGGCTTTATTGCCATGATTTTCAGATGGTACAAAAAAGTACCTCAGGGTAAAGCCATCATTGCTACCGGTTTTAGAAACACCAGAGTAGCTTTCGAAAATGGTCTTTTCGTTATCCCTGTTCTTGAGATGTATGAAGAAATGGATTTATCTATTAAAACGATAGAGATCGTCAGGATGAAACAGGATGGATTGATCTGTAAAGATAATATCCGTGCAGATATCAAGGTCGTCTTCTTTGTACGTATCAATAAAGACATAGGCGATATCAAAAATGTAGCTCAAGCGATAGGTTGTGCAAGAGCTTCAGACCCAATAACTTTAAGAGAATTGTTTGAAGCAAAATTCTCAGAAGCAATTAAAACAGTCGGTAAGCGATTCGATTTTGTAGAACTCTATGATAATCGTGTCAGCTTTAAAAATGAAATTCAACACGTCATTGGCGAAGACTTAAATGGCTACAAACTAGACGATTGTTCTATCGATTACCTGGAGCAAACAGATTTAACTTATCTAAAAGAAGATAATATCCTGGATGCAGAAGGTATCAAAAAAATCACCGAACTAACTGCTCAACAAAAGGTCAAAGCCAATT